>JAYQWI020000531.1:0-3633 GCA_035871815.2 Candidatus Parabeggiatoa communis | reverse complement strand
ATCGGCTGCTGAAATACCCTCACAACGTGATCCAAGCGGTATCGTCTCCCACTCCGTTTCGAGTTCGCATGGACAACAAATACTCTCATCGTACACCGGTAGCTATGCTCTCCTTATCGGTGAAAGCGAATACACCAACGGTTGGTCAACTTTGGAAAACATCCCTAGCGAATTGGATCAAGTGTAAGAAGTTTTGATAAAACAAGGCGTTAAAGTCGAAAAATCCCTGAATCTCAATGCCGAACAATTACGCACTCGCTTTAAAACCTTTATCAACGACTATGGTTTTGATGAAAACAACCGCCTCTTGTTTTTCTATTCCGGGCATGGCTATACGCGCAAAGATAAAGGTTATATCGTTCCAACTGACGCGCCGAATCCCTATGTTGATGAAAAAGAGTTTTTACGAAAAGCGGTGACTATGAATCAAATTCTCACTTGGGCGCGGCGGATGGATGCCAAACATGCCCTGTTTTTATTTGACAGTTGTTTTTCTGGAACCGTGTTTAAAGCCAAGAATTTGCCCAAAATTCCACGACAAATCACTCAAGCGGCTAACCTACCTGTCCGTCAATTTATCACTGCCGGGAGTGCCGATGAAACCGT
Organism: Candidatus Parabeggiatoa communis; assembly: GCA_035871815.2. Taxonomy (GTDB): domain Bacteria; phylum Pseudomonadota; class Gammaproteobacteria; order Beggiatoales; family Beggiatoaceae; genus Parabeggiatoa; species Parabeggiatoa communis. Next base: position 3,027 of record JAYQWI020000531.1, on the reverse strand, counting down.
ACCCGCAAAAAGTGTTTTTACACCCGCTTTTGTGGATGCCTTACGTTATAAATGGGGCGATATGAATAAAGATGGTTATATCACGGGACAAGAATTGGGACTATATCTGTGGAATACACTCCCAAACCATACGGCTCAAACCCCGCAATATGGAAAAATCCGCGATTATGAACTGTCACGCGGTGATTTTGTGTTTGTTGTTGGTAAAAAGGCTCCAGTTCAAGTTTCAAACAACACAACTTATAGTGATGTTTTTAAGACAGGTAAAAATTTTGCTATTAATTTTGCTAGCAAGGTATGGGATGATTTTGATCGTGATTGTCTCAACATGGATTCTTTACTCGAAAGAGTATCTATTAAACTAGATGAACAAAAGGAATTACTGAAGTATCAGAATGTAGGTGACTCGGAAAAAGAGTTTAATCGTGGTTACAGTGAAGGGTCAGTACAGATATTAGAAGCCGTTCTTGACCATTGTACAAACGAATGTTCAAAGATTGGAAGATTTGCGGGAGAACAGAGTGCTTTTATATTTTGTGAAGTATCAAAAGCAATCGGAAAGACGGCAAGCTTCCGTGGCATAGTTGATATACCAAATATAGGTTGTGGGGAACCTTATCGCGTAAGTTGTGAGTCCACCTTCTATAGCGAGGCCAAAAAAATGTGTCCATCTTATGCAAAGGGCCATAATTTTAAAAGATATTATCGAGCATCGTTTAAAGGATGTTGTTCTTATAATCAGAATCCTTAATTAGATTTATAGTTCCCAAACATAAACAGAGTTTGGGAACCCTAAATTTAAAGAGCGTTTTAGTTCAAATATCTTTTTTCTAGTTAAGCAAAACACGTTTTTTGTAGGGTGGGTAGAGCGGAGCGAGTCGCAGACCAGCGAAGCTAAACCCACCGCTACATAATCGTTCTTAACTGATTTAAAAGGGGTTTAAAATGAATCACTTTGCTTATCCCACGAGGCTTGTACCTGATAGACAGGACGGTGGTTTTGTGGTGACTTTTGTCGATTTACCAGAAGCCATTACCCAAGGTGACGATTTAGCGGATGCACTTCATCAAGCCGCAGATTGTCTTGAAGAAGTTAATAAAGGAGGTTAAAAAACAATGCCAAAACTCATCATCGCATGCCTTTTCACGGGCTTCATCACAATGATCAGCACCCTCTCCTTCGCAAAAGAGCCTTCAAACCAGTTATACTCATTTGTGGCTTATGAAGTCGCGAGCTTAAATTGGGGGAAGGGTGCGAGACAAGTGGCCTTAGACAAAGCGCCGGCGAATAATTTTGGGCCTCAACGTCTTGTCATCGACGAAGCGGGGAAGGCTTTATATTTGCTGGATGCCACTAACCAACGGATTTGGGTATTCAATCTCACCACTAATCGCTTTTCCTTCATTTCCTTATCTTCAAAAGAGGCAGATGATTTTTGTGTCTTGGATAACGGTGAACACCTTTATCTGCTCTTTAGCCGTGATAAAAAAATCGTGCTGTTTGATCAAGCGCAACAAGCCATTCAGACTTACAAAATCCATGACACGATTAGGCCTATCGGTATCCAATGTGATGCCACACGGGGGCTGATTGTACAAGCCTTTGATGGGAACGCTTATCGTCATAATGAGGAAAATCAGCTTGAATTTCAGGCACTTGTCAGCGGGGGCTATGCGTTTCATGCGGCGCGAATCAATCCCTCAGAAGGCTCGATTTTATTACATCACCAGGAAACCAATCTGAGCAAAGAGATCACCGTTGTCAGTCGGCAAGGCGAATTAGACACCTTTACCCTGATTGGCGTGGATAGTGATGACAATAGCTATCTCAGTGTCGAAGTACGGCCTCATCCCGATTCATCGCCTCAAAGGTTCTTGAGAAAATACGCGCCAAATGGAGACTTGGTGGCGGAAACGCAATTAGCCTATAGTTTGTATGCTTACACTTTTCAAGATTTAGTGGTTACGCCAATGGGTGAGGTTTATCAAATGGTGCCACACAAAAAGAATTTAAAGGTGGTTAAATGGCATTTGAGTACCAATGAAGCCCAAACGCGCTCCGCAAAATCCGGCGCAAAAGGCTTATCTTTCTTGTCTTACAGCAAAACGCAGTCGGATGATTTTGAACCCTCGGAGGCGACTGTGCCAAGGGTTGAAGAGGAGGCGACGCGGGGTGATCGAGGCAACCGCTCGCGAAAAATCGTTTCACGTCAACAAATCCTTGATTTGGCTAAAAATTATACCAACACGATGTTTTATGTGAAAAACGCAAACGTGACGAGGGGGAAAGCCTATCTGGACTATAAAGAAGTGATTACCCCCATTTCCCATTCGGGTTGGTACCGAGGTATGCCTTATAAATGGTGCGGATTTGATAGTCTCTCTTCCTTTCAGGAGGGGTTAAAACAGGGCAAAAAAGCGGGCGATAAATGTGTTCGCTGTCGGAGTCGATACTGTGGGAGTCGTGAAGCCGTCGGAGTCGATTGTTCCGGTTTAGTTTCTCGTGCTTTCCGATTAAAGCATAAATACGGCACTTCTCATTTACCGAAGATATCGACTCGACTGCGCTCAAAAAGCGCACTGTTACCCGGCGATATACTCAATAAACCGGGGAGTCATGTGCAAATCTTTTCTCATCGAGATGCGGCAGGGCGTTTTTGCGTTTATGAAGCCTCCTCTAAAGATTGGAAAGTGTCAAAACGGTGTTACCACGCCTACCAACTGAAGGAATATCACCCTTACCGTTATAAATGGGTGTCATCTGAAGGTATACGGATAAGTCGGAAAAAGCCGACTCGCTTTTATCTTTATGGCCCCAAACGCATTAAAGCGGGGCAATCCCGTGGTTATCGGGCAAAAGTCTTTTACTCAGACGGCAGTCGTCGGGATGTCACGCGCCTAGCCAACTGGCATGAAAACAGTCGCTCAAGCGATTTCAAGGGCGCGACTTTACAGACGCGAACCCTGAATCAAACCCAATCGGTGTATATCAAGGCCTCATACACTGAAAACGGTAAAAGCTTAGTG
>JAYQWI020000530.1:0-11289 GCA_035871815.2 Candidatus Parabeggiatoa communis | reverse complement strand
ACGGCTATCCAACCCGCCACGTAGCCACCACTTTCTTTATCGCCATTCCCAACACCACTACCCACGGGGATCATTTGTATGACTTTCCAATCATTTTCTAAGTAGTCAGTTAAATGCTCTTGCACTGTCATATCTTCTTCGTTATCATCATCTAAACTGATGGTAATTAGTTTTTGCATGTCAGAACTCCTTTTTGCAGTTCAACAATTGATCTAATTATCAATTATCAATGATCACATCAATTATCAAGATTTTGATATTCTTGAGAATTGAGTGATATCTAAGGCTAACCGATTATCGATCAATCTATAGTTATACTGTCCCCTGTTATAATTTGCGCTTTTGCTGTTCAAAAACTCGCCCATTTTGATTTAGTCACCACCACCTGACTTTCGCTGTTGGCCGTTGAGTTAAAATTTAAAAGCGCTATTTATGACGATGCCAAGTATATTATGGTTACATTGGTCATTGCTTTTATAAGGTTGATTTATTGATAATCTATAGACTTCAACATCATAAGCTGATGGCGGCGATCCTAGCGATGCTTCGTTTGCAATGCATCGCAAAGTATTATATACATTTATTCATTTTATATTCTATAAAAATTTAGAGCCATTCTTATAGAATGGGTACTGGGAACTATTTAATGGGAAATGAGTTTTAGGCCAATCAATCGGTGGAAAAAGGCAATATTGAGCTAGGCTTAAATTTGAGCGGTTTTCCAAAAAGTCTTCTCTCTTCAAATCGTTTAGAGCACAAAATCTTAAATTCTGAACTCTTGAATCTACGAATTAATGAACCCTTTAACATTTTAACTCATTCCATTTAACTCCCACTGCCATAGCCATTCTATCCGCTCAAAAAACGCTTGACATTCTCTAAAATGTCATTATAAGGTGATTCGTATTTGAACCCTCTCTCGCCTGGTAAGTTTCGGCAAAAGAAGTTGTGAACAACACACTTTTTGACTATCGGGCTTATATGCTTAAGATTTTTGAATGGGCTAGAACAGCCCTGATGTGGAGAGCTAAAAACGGTTGTTTGAGCCTTCTCATCAAATAGTCCACTTATAAATAGAGTAATTTAACGGCTTTTAGTTATAATAACTGATTTCGAGGCTTAAGTTTGTAGCGATGTGTATAAACTTTTGCATGGAACTGATAACTGATAACTGATAACTGATAACTGATAACTGATAACTGATAAAAGGGTACGCTAACAATGAGTGTCAACAAAATCCTTGCTGTTGATGATTCAAAGGTTGATTTAATCAATATTCAAAATATTCTTTCTGATGCTGGCTATGAGGTGCTGACGGCCTCTTCTGGTCAAGATGCCATTGAGAAAGCGAGTCAAGAAAAGCCGGATTTGATTTTTATGGATGTGGTAATGCAGCACATGGATGGCTATCAAGCCTGTAGAGAATTGACCCATAACGATGCAACCAAGAATATTCCAATTATCTTTGTGACGAGTAAAGGTCAAAAGGCCGATCGCGTGTGGGCTGAAATGACGGGGGGTAAGGGCTTGGTGCAAAAACCTTATACACCTGACCAGATTATTGAGCAAGTCAATCAATTTAAGTGAACATGATTTTGTCTCCCTAATTTATCTCCTCATGATTTTTGGCAGCCCAATCTAATGACACTGTCGAAATATGAAACCGTATAGGGGCTTCTGAATAAAGGGGGAATTGGGAATGGGCTAAGTCTTTCCCTCTTCCCCTTTTTTTTGACCTATCGTCTTGGGTTCCTTGCTTTTTCAAAGGGTTGCCCACGTTTCTGTCTGGGCAAACACAGGCCTCTCATTTTTATGAGAATCGGGTCTTAATTCATAACCTGTTGTAATTTATCAGTATAAACCTCTATTTCCGCAGCAGTACGCATTTCGGTGGCACACACGAGTAGACACTGTTCTAGTTCTGGATAATACGGGGTTAAGTCATATCCGCCTAAGATATGATGTGTCGCTAATTGCTGCAAAACGTCTTTCACCGGTTTTTCTAAGCGTATAACGGATTCGTGAAAAAAGGGGCCTTTAAACACACGACTGACACCGGAAATCGTTGTGAGCTGATTGACTAATCGGGTGGTGTTGGTATGGCAAGTTGAGGCAACACGCTCTAGCCCTTGCGCGCCCAATAAAGCCGTGTGAATGGTGGCGGCTGTTACCATGAGGCCTTGATTAGTGCAAATATTAGAGGTCGCTTTGGAACGGCGAATATGTTGCTCACGGGCTTGTAGGGTTAAGGTGTATCCTGTTTTGCCCTCCAAATCGACAGTGCGCCCGATAATACGTCCTGGCATTTGTCGTATATAAGCTTTTTTGCAACACATAAAACCAAAATAGGGGCCACCCCCTGAGAGGGGAATGCCTAAAGGTTGGCCTTCACCACAAACAATATCAGCCCCCTTTTGCCCCCACTCACCTGGCGGAGAGAGTACTGCCAGCGTGAGCGGATTAACAACGCCGATTACTAATAAGCCTTGTGCGTGTGCCCAATCGGTCAATTCATCCACGGCTTCTAAGCCACCTAAAAAATTCGGTTGCTGAATGACTAAGGCGGCATTTTCGCTGTCATTTTCGAGATCGGCAAAGGCAAGCGTACCATTTTCAGGATCATAAGGCACATCAATCAGTGTAATGCCTTGATTTTTAACGATAGTTTGCACCACGCGCCGATAAATGGGGTGTACCGTGGTTGGCATTAAAATGCGTTTCGCCTTAGATTTAGTGAGACGCACGGCCATCAGCACGGCTTCAGCCAAAGCTGATGCACCATCATACAATGAAGCATTTGAGGCATCCATGCTGGTTAAATTCGCCATCATGGTTTGAAATTCATATAAAAGTTGTAGCGTTCCTTGGCTGGCTTCCGCTTGATAGGGCGTGTAAGCGGAATAAAATTCGCCGCGTGTTGTGATTTCCCAAACGGCTGCGGGAATATGGTGTTCATAAGCACCCGCGCCGACAAAACACACTGCGCTACTATTTTGAGCGGCGCGTTGGCGCATCAGTTGGCCTATTTCCATTTCCGTTAGGGCAGGTGGGATTTTTTCTAAATTGCCACAGCGTAAATTGACGGGAATTTCATCAAATAAATCGTCGAGACTGCCAACGCCAATCGTAGCCAGCATGGCTGCAATATCATCTTGGGTGTGGGGAATATAAGGCATGAATTGATTTCAATTAATTGAGGTTAATTTTGTGAGACAGTGTGCAAGGTAAACCTTGCACACCCAGCACCAATAAAAGCAGAGTAATGAGTTGGTTAATTAACCAATCTATTCCTCTTCTTCAAGCTTCTCTGCATATTGTTCGGCCGTCAACAAGTCGTCCAAATTGCAGTCTTCAGCCAATCTGACTTTGAATAACCAACCCTCGGAATAAGGGCTGCTATTGATCAATTCCGGTTCATCAATTAAGGCAGCATTAGTGTCAATCACTTCCCCTGCTATCGGACTGAAAAGATCGGAAGCCGCTTTAACTGATTCAACCACGCCAGATGCATCGTCTACATTAAGCCGCTCACCTATCTCCGGCAATTCAACAAAAACTATATCGCCTAACGCTTCTTGAGCATGATCGGTAATACCAACTGTAGCGGTACCCTCTTCTTCTATACGCACCCATTCATGGGATTCGATATATTTTAAATCTTCAGGTATTTCGCTCATTATTAATTTTCCTTAAAACGTGGTTAATTGTTAATTGTTAATTGATTAATTAAGGCTTAAAAAAAGGTTAAAATCACAGGTTCAAAAAAATTAATGACAACAGCTGAAAGCTGTTGGCTTTAGCTGTTGGCTTTAGCTTATAACGATAAGCATTGATAACTGATTTCCACGCTAAAGTTTTTGCGCGCAAAAACTTTAGCGTGGAACTGATAACTGATAACTGATAACTGTTCACTGATAACAGGCTTTACCCTGTCGCACAAATGGGAGTTTAACGACTTGTGCTGGTAACGATTTATTGCGTATTGTCACGGTGACTTGTGAGTCTGTTCCCGCTGGCAGACGGGCAAAAGCAATTGAAACGCCTAATGTCGGTGAAAAAGTACCACTGGTGATCTGCCCCTCGCCTTTGCCTTCAACAGATACGGTTTGATGTGCGCGTAATATGCCCTTATCCTGCAATATTAAACCAACCATCACTTGATGTGAACTCTCTTCCCGTTGAGCTTGCAAAGCAGAACGTCCGATAAAATCTCGATGGCTTGGCTTGAAAGCAACAGTCCAAGCTAAGCCTGATTCCAAGGGCGTATAGTTTTCATCCATATCGGCCCCATACAAATTCATGCCCGCCTCAAGGCGCAAAGTATCTCGCGCAGCCAGCCCCACAGGTTCAATTCCCGCAGCAAGTAAGCCATCCCAAAAATCCGGGGCTTGTTGAGCAGGTAATATTATTTCAAAACCGTCTTCACCTGTATAACCTGTACGTCCGACAAAAAAGTCATCATTATTCCAACTGGCATAAAAAGGTGCAAGCCCCATGACTTCTGTCTGTAAATTTTCAGGTAATAAAGACCGCACTTTTTCTCGTACCTGTGGCCCTTGTACAGCGAGCATAGCGAGATCATCGCGCTCACGAATATCAACAGCAAATGGTTTAGCCTGTTGTGTGATCCAAGCCATATCTTTATCCCGCGTTGCCGCATTGACAATCAGGCGAAATTGGGTATCATCTTGAAAATAAACAATTAAATCATCAATAACCCCCCCTTGTTCATTCAACATACAACTGTAAAGGGCTTTACCCGGTTTTTTTAAACGGCCTACATCATTAGCCAGCAAGTAGCGCAAAAAATCACGGACACCTAGTCCCGTTAAATCAACAACGGTCATGTGTGAAACATCAAACACACCCGCGTCACGGCGGACTTGATGATGTTCATTGATTTGTGAACCGTAATGCAAAGGCATTTGCCAACCGCCAAAATCAACCATTTTGGCATTGCTCGCTAAGTGTTTATTATATAATGGTGTTTTTTTACCCATAGTCATAAGATTTTCAGTAATGAACTTCAGACGTTCAGGTGTTTAGGTATTATAGAAGTTCATCAGTTCATACACAAAATGAACCCATAATATATAAGCGTTTAGAGTTAAAACATTAGTTTAGTATAAAATCCGTTGACGTGGTTCTATTTGAGCGATTAATCTGAATTAATAATATATATGAGTTCAGATTTTTTTTAAATATTTTTGTGTCACTATTTCCGTTTTTGACAGTGGCCTACAAATAACTTATTGAAAAAGAGAGTATTATTATTTAATACTGTTTTTTTCTTGGCAAAGGGATGGCTAAATCGGGTTAGTTACTCAAGGTTATACTTAGCATCGTCATATAATAGCTACCTATTGATTCTAACAGCTCAAGTCAGGTGATGACTAACCTTTCACACGTTTTTTAAGCAAAAACTTTTGCGCGAAAAATAGTTCTCTCGCTTTTTATCCCCTTCAATAGGACTGGATTTTTACTTCAGGCGTAATCGCGATCTTATAACGGTGGACAGTATAATTAACAAAATGAGTTCACAAACGAATGAACTCTGGGAACTTCTGTAACGCCAAGCCATATTAGAACCTCCTAGCCATGAAGTTTAACCCGCCTATTAGATTTGTTTGATAATCTGCTTAACCTTGGACATAATATCAAGGTTTTGATAACTGATAACTGATAATTGATAACTGATTATGCACGATTTTCCCCGTGAAAAACTGTGTGAACTTATCAACCATCATGGCACAATTCTGTGTGAAGATGCCGAACGTTGTGAATTTTTCCTACGCAATGCCTGTGGTGCTGAATATAAGCGAGAAGTTTTTGTGCTAGTCAATGCGATTAGAGAAGATGTCGCTAAGGAACTGCTTAATCCGCCACAAGGTTTACCTCTTGAAGCGGTGTTTGATTATTTAGTACAACGCTTATATGACAATTTGTGGTTAGATGAAACTGCAGCTGAATGGACAGTGCAGACTTGGGGAATCGCTTTAGGGGTGAAAATGGCAACGCCTATCCCGCCTATTCTGAAAGACGATTTGACACTACGGTTAGTTAATCAACCTGAAACGCGTTCTCAATCTCCAAAAGCTAAAGTCAGTCAATCTTTCAAACGGCTTTCTCCAATCAATCCATTAGACTATCTACGTTTATTATGGTGGGTTTTAGTCATGCCGAGCCAATTGCAAGCCTATCGCAAAAGCTTTGGTAAAGAGGATGAAAAGCGCGTCGGCAATTGGCTGGTAAGTACATTAACGTGGTGGCCTTTGTTGATACCGATCTTGGCATTAGGATTAGAACTATTGCCTCATTCTGCTAAAGCATGGTTACCTGAGACTTATCTGCTACTCAGTACCTTGTTAGTTGGATGTTGGTTATTAACCGGTTCGTTGAGAATCAATAAAGATGTAGCCGTTGGCGTGGCAGTGAGTGTCGTCGGATTGGTAGCAGTGGGTGTAGCAGTGAGCCTTGTCGGTCTCGTCACTGGCTTAGCAACAGGAGGCCTCGCAGTGGGTATAGTTTGCTTCATAGCAGTGAGCGTGGCGGGTTTCGTAGCGGTTGTTGTGGCGAGCGATATAGCGGTTGTGGTAACGGGAATCGTGTCTATCGGCGTTGCTGTTGGCGTTGCCGTTGGCATCACAGTTGAAATCGCCGGCTTCGTCGTAGGCTTCATCGTAGGCGCTGCAGCGGGCTTTGCAGCGGGCTTTATGGTGGATACGGTAGCCGATATTGTCGGAAACACTATAGAAAACAGTTTAAACACTGGTAGCCCGTCTTGGTTAGCCCGTCAGGCATTCCTATTGCTTCTCGCAGCCCACTTTTTTTTGATTGGACTATACTTTTTTGAATGGTTCAATTTTTATGATATTTATGCCTTAATAAACGTAACCCATTGAAATTTTAATAATTAAACACATTGTAGTGGCTATTCCTAATTATCTTTTTTCCAAAACGAGGGCGTGTTTTGTTGCCCACCTATTAAGTTAAACATTCCCGGATTTTTAAGTTTAATATTCGAGATTCAAGTTTTTGTTAAAAAAACTTGAACCTCGAATTGAGTTTAAAATGCAATAGTCAACCTAACTCAAGCCATTATTTCATTTTCACCAAGTACGCTCTGTATAGAGCGCAAAAATTCCTGTATCTAAAGGAATATCAGTATGCATGACTTTCCCCGGCAAAAATTGCAAGAACTTATCAATTATCATGGTACAATCTTGAGCGAAAATGCACAACATTGTGAATATTTTTTACGCGAAGCCTGTGGCATAGAATACAAACGGGAAGTGTTTGCGTTAGTCAGTGCGGTTAGAGAAGGGGTGGCTAAAGAATTATTAAATCCGCCACAGGGATTACCGCAAACGCTTTTTTTGGATCAATTAAGTCAACGGTTGCACGATTTAGGATTGGACAAAACCTTGTCTGAATGGGCGCTACAAAGCTGGAAAATGGCTTTATTACCTCAACCATCAACACCTCAACTGATATCGCCCTCTAAGCGGCTTACCCCCTTAAACCCGCTAGACTATATCCGTTTATTATGGTGGGTTTTAGTTAAACCTCAACAATTACAAGCTTATCGAAAAATTTTTGGCGAAGAAGATGAAAACCGTATCGGTAAGTGGCTAGTCAGCACCTTAACATGGTGGCCCTTGTTGATGCCCACCTTGGCATCAGGATTAGAATTATTAATGCCCACAGCCGATAATTGGCCGCCAGACGCTTATCTGTGGTTTAGTGTCTTGTTAATTGGATGTTGGCTCTTAACGGGTAAATTGGGCAATGTAGGTGAAGGAAGCGTAATGGGCAATGTCGCATTCGGTGTCGTATTCAGTGTCGTATTTGTCTTAACGTATGTTATAGCCATAGTCATAGCCTTCTATGTCGCCACACAGGTAACCAGTATAGAGTTTGGTGCCGCATTTGTTTTAGCCTATGTTGTCACATTCTACACCGCTTACGTCATAGCAGTCGGAGTAGCCTTTGTCGTCAAAAATGCCGTAACCGAAAATTTAAGCACAGGCACCTCTTCTTTAGCAGCCCGTATCGCTTTCTTTCTACTCCTTTCTGCCTATCTTTTTTTGATTTGGTTTTGCTTTTTTGGAGGCGAGCAAGTATTAATGTAATGGGATTATGAATTGGTACCTTTGCGTCTTTGCGCCTTTGCCTGAAATTGCTTTTAGAAAGCCTTCTTTGAAAATAATGAACTGAATAGGTAAAGAGGTCGGTTTCTCTGCGCGAAGCTTGAAAAAGCTTCGCCAAACCCACCACCACAAACCCGACACGCTAACAATGTACTGGCACTCAAGCACCTACTACAAACATTATTCGCAATTTGCGATTTCCCCCAGCGCTTGAAAAAAATTTCCCCTATCCCCACTATATACAACCACCAAAATACACTTATGACACATAAGTCTTTACATAAGTGGCCAGAATGATTGTTATAATTTGATAATAATGCTAATAGAGTAATATATATAATGCCATGGATACGATGGTTGAAATAAAAAATTTATGTAAACAATTTGGCACATTGACGGCCGTAGATGATATCTCATTTCAAGTCAATCAAGGCCAAGTCTTAGGCTTTTTGGGACCTAATGGAGCCGGTAAATCGACTACCATGAAAATGATTACCGGTTTTTTAACGCCTACTGCTGGTACGGTTACTGTCTCCGGGCATGATATTGTGCAAAAACCGCTTGAAGTTAAAAAGCGGTTAGGTTATTTGCCAGAAGGGGCACCGGGCTATCCTGATATGACACCCGCTAATTACCTTGATTTTGTCGCACAAATCAGAGGCTTTCGTGGACAAGAGAAACGTCGTCGCATTGAGGATACCGTCATGCGCGTTAATTTAGAAAGCGTCTTGCATCAATCTATTGATACGCTATCTAAAGGATTTAAGCGTCGCGTCGGTTTAGCGCAAGCCATATTGCATGATCCAGAAGTCTTGATTTTGGACGAGCCCACTGATGGACTTGATCCCAATCAAAAGCATGAAGTGCGTACCCTCATTAAAAATATGGCTAAAGAAAAAGTCATTATTTTATCTACTCATATTCTTGAGGAAGTTCATGCCGTATGTAGTCGCGCTATTATTATTGCCGATGGTCAAATCGTTGCAGACGGCACCCCTTCAGAATTAGAGGCTAAATCGCAATACCATAATTCCGTCACCATCACACTGCCCGCTAATCAGGATAAGGCAGCTGAAGTGCGTCAAGCTTTGCTCAATTTACCAAATGTCCATAAATTAGAAACTTTAATAGAGGATGACTCCACATTGAGTTATCAAATTTTTCCCGAAAAGCACGCTTCTATCATTGGCGAAATCAGTCAATATGCCCGTAATCAGCAATGGATCGTCACAGAATTGCATGTTGATAAAGGCCGTATGGATGAAGTATTTCGTTCAGTGACAACCAGCGTATAATTATTTTCCCTGCCAGATCATTGTCTAGGGCGTACTCTCATTTTTCATTCGCAGAAGGAGTTATTTTTCATGCGTGGTAGCCTAATTTGGGTATTATTCAAGCGAGAATTAGCCAGTTATTTCGCCACACCCATTGCTTATGTTTTTATTGTTATCTTCTTGTTTTTAAGCGGTATTTTTACCTTTCATTTAGGTAATTTCTTTGCACGGGAGCAAGCCGACTTACTACCGTTTTTCAACTTTCATCCCTGGTTATATTTGTTTTTAATCCCCGCATTAGCCATGCGACTGTGGGCAGAAGAACGTAAAAGTGGCACAATTGAACTCTTATTAACATTGCCAGTCACGATCACAGAAACCGTACTCGGAAAATTCTTAGCCGCCTGGGCCTTTACCGCTATCGCATTAGGCCTAACATTTCCAATGTGGCTCAGTGTGAATTATTTAGGTGAACCAGATCATGCCGTCATTCTCGCCGGCTATCTTGGCAGTTTTCTCATGGCAGGTGGATTTTTAGCGATTGGAAGCTGTATCTCGGCCTTAACTAAAAACCAAGTCATCGCCTTTATTGTTACCGCAGTCGTCTGTCTCGCATTTATTCTCAGCGGCTTTCCGCTGGTTTTAGACTTCTTTAGCGGCTGGGCCCCCCAAATCATTGTAGAGACAATCAGTTCCTTTAGCTTTTTGACGCATTTTGATAGCCTAAGCAAAGGCGTTATTGACTTGCGAGACTTGATTTACTTCTTTTCCTTAATAGCCTTTTGGTTATTTACCACCGCTATTTTGATTGAAATGAAGAAAGCGGATTAGATTGATTTGGGGAAAATGGCATGTAGGGGCAATCCCTTGTGGTTGCCCCATTGTTAATATATTTATTAATTACCCATACCAGATGACTTATTAAACACAGGAGTACTCAAAACAAATATGAATCAAAAAATGCTCACCACCACTGGCCTGCTAATAGCCATTATCCTCTTTTTGGCTATCAATATCGTCAGTGATGTCGCCTTCAAATCGGCACGATTGGATTTAACAGAAAATCAACTTTACACCTTATCAGAAGGGAGTAAGAACATCCTCAAAGCATTAGAGGAACCGATTACCCTGCGATTTTTTATATCGCAGAAAGTCGCAACCCGTTTACCCGGTATCAGTAGTTATACCGTGCGAGTGCGTGAATTATTAGAAGAATATCAACGCACTGCCGGGGATAAGCTCAAATTAAAACTGATTGATCCAGAACCCTTTTCTGAAGAAGAAGATCAAGCAGAAGGCTACGGTTTGCAAGGCATTCCAGTCGATGACAGCAATACCACCTTTTATTTCGGCCTCGCCGGCACAAACTCAACAGACGATGAAGAAGTGATTCCATTTTTCTCGCCCAATCGGACAGAATTTTTGGAATATGATCTCACCAAACTCATTCATCAACTCGACAAACCTAAACAAAAAGTCGTCGGCATAATGAGTACCTTACCCGTGCAAGGCAATACGGCTTCACCTTTTCAGCAAAATGCCGCTAAACCTTGGATGATTGTCGATCATATTCGCCAATTATTTGAAGTGCGTACCGTAGAGACGAACGTTGAAAAAATCCCTGACAACATTGACATGCTCATGTTAATACATCCCAAGGATTTCAGCGAAGCGACATTGTATGCCCTTGATCAATTTGTGCTGAGCGGCGGCCGAATGATTGTGTTTGCTGATCCCTATTCAGAAGTTTACGAACCGCCAAGCGATCCAAAAAATCCCTTTGCCGCCATGCAAGCCCCGCGTAATTCAGAACTGAGCAAACTCTTTGACGCATGGGGGCTAGAAATCGTCCCAAATAAAGTCGT
>JAYQWI020000529.1:0-4090 GCA_035871815.2 Candidatus Parabeggiatoa communis | reverse complement strand
TATTTACAAACCTTTTTACAACCCTGTATATAATGACCACATCCAAGAGACCAACTTCTTTCTTGATAAACGTAGCAATTCTTTTGGCCTTCACTATAGCCCGTTTCGTACTGATTTAAACTGGCTTCACTCTCTTGGTTTTCTTCTGTCACTGTTTTTTCAAGTTGAGCTATTTTTTCCTGTTCTTTTTGAATTTTTTTCTTTAAGCCTTCTATCTCGCCTGATTTGTCATCTAAATCCGTTTCCAGTTGAGCTACTTTTGCCCAGTGTTGTTTCTTCTGTTCATGCAGTATCTCTATTTTGGCTGTTTGCTCACCTAAATCGGTTTCAAGTTGAGATAATTCAAGCTTTTTGATCTCAATTTTTCGCTTTAATTTAGAACGCTCAATATCTTTTTCATGAAACAATTTACCCATATTTTGTGCTAACTGCTTGATCGTTATCGCACTTAAAGCCTTGGTATAATCATATTTTTCGGTTTGATAAGCCTCAAAAAATGCGGTATTAAAAGCATGAACTTGCTCTCGTTCACTGGCCGCCGTCATCGACAAAGGCATCTGCTGTTCAAGTTGATTTGTAAGCACTTTTCCCAGTCTTTGACCTAATTTTTCTGGCACGATTTCATTTTCAATCACTGAAAAATCAGGTGGCGTAAAGGTGGATAGAAAACCCCTTTTCACTTGTGATAAAACCTGTTGTTCGTTTCCCCCAAAAAAAGTACCGGCATAAAATGCCAATAAAACCGTTATCACGATTAATAAAGAAGCCGAAACAATAACGGGGCTAAAAGGGCTAAAATGGGTGCTGTGATAATCTGAAGTTGATGACGTTTGAGGATTGAGATGATTTTCATCGGTCTCTTCACCATAAATAATAGTCGTACCAAGTTGGGGTGAGGCTTCTTGACGTTCATCCTGAAAAAGGGGCGGTAGGGGAGATTTGGGGGGCAAGGGCATTTGAGATTTCAAGGCCGTATTTAAATCAGGGCCCTCCTGACACACCGCCCAACACAGCTTTGTCCATAAATGAGAGGGCAAGCACAAATATAAGTTTTCTAATTGTTCAGCAAGCGGGTGATGCAAAAACGCTTCAACACTGTCTAAGGCGTTTTCAACGGAAAAACACAATGGCGGTACCTGATCAGGTTGGGCGAGACAGGCCGCTAAATAGGTTTGTACCTCTTCCAAATTGGTACTGAAGGATTTAAGGATATCCTCTTGCGATTGGCTTGGCATCACAGGCGGTTCGCATTCGCCATAACGCTTATCAATAACAGTAATACGTTCGTTATTTTCATAAGCTTGCCATACCTTCTCAGGGGGGGCATTATGCGGAAAGGCTGAATCCAACACCTCTGGAGTCAACAAGCTACGCAATAGCGCAAAGGGATTGAGCCGATTGGCACGATAATCCTGTGCCGATATGATAAGCACATATTGGTATAACGCATTACGAGAAGGTTGAATTGGATCGGGCCGATTCAAGAGAAACGCGCAAGCCACCTGCTCATTAGGCTGATTTTGAGAAGCCTCATCAAGCGGCCAAAAAGCGATGCCACATTCCGCGTTCTTGGGAAACATCAGACGCGCTGTTTGAGCTATCTCATTTCTAAATGATTTGGCATTTAACAGGTTTTCTGTACACCATTGTAAGCGACCGGCCGATACCATTAAGAAAAAACGAACTTGAAACATCAATTTTCCTTTGGGGTTGAATCGTTAAAATTGCGAAGCTTTTCGTTCCAAATTTATTTTGCGAAGTCATACATAGGAATTAGGCATTTCTGATATGAAATTGAAATCTGTCAAAATTGAGCATTTTAGAGGGATTAGAGATGAAATGTTTTTGCCGTTGCATTCCAAATTAACCATTTTAGTTGGAGATAATGCCAATGGAAAAACCACGATTTTGGAGGCCTTAGCAACCGGTTTGGGTATCATACCCAGTTATTTTAGCGTGAAAGGAAAAGGCGCGAGTCATGATGATATTCATCAATACAAGCCCACACTGAGTAACCATTTTATCTTATCAGATTCGTTAATGAATCAATCGGAACAAGCGCCTTATATGAGAATCACGCTTGAAACACTAGACGGTATTTTATGGGATGTTTCAAAATATAATGCGCTCAGGAAAAAAGAGTCCGATATCCCAAAAGCAATCGGATATAAAAAGCTTCACGATTTTCTGAATACCCTTCACTCAGAGACACACCATGAACTCCCGATAGTGGCTTATTATGGCACTAATCGAGCCCTTTTATCCTCGGAAACTCAGTCTCGTGCGGCTAAAAAAAACAGGGGGCGTTTTTCTGCGCTCAATAATTCATTAAGTGGCATTGCTCGTTTTAATGATCTTAAAAACTGGTTTGCTGAAGAAGAAGATATTGAACGTCGAAATAGACTGGAATATAATGAAAAATATCGTTCCCCAATACTTCAAACCGTTCGAGAAGCGCAGGAACGCTTATTGCCAGGCTGTTCCCATTTACGCACGATTCCTAAACCGACGCGGCTTTTAGTCGATTTTCAGTATCAGCAAGAGCCAACAGAAACTTTGCTACTTGAGCAATTGAGCGAGGGTTATCGAACCACTTGGGCGCTAGTCGCGGATTTAGCACGCCGTATGGCTATTGCGAATCCTCATTTAAAAGAAAAGATTTTGGAAACACAAGCTATTGTCTTAATTGATGAAGTCGATTTGCATTTGCATCCTAATTGGCAACAACAAATCGTGGCGATTGATGAACCGGGCATTGAAATGTCTGATGAACGCCCCATCGCTTCATTACTGCAAGTGTTTCCCAATACTCAGTTTATTGTGACGACTCACAGTGATGAATTAGTGACTTCTGTCAAACCAGAAAATGTTGTTCGCTTATTTCGTCATGAGGGCACGATTCGGGCTGAACCGGTGAGTGCTTACACTTATGGCGCTAAAAGTGGTAGAGTCTTGGAACGTGTGATGGAAGGCAGTGAGCGCCCTCGTCATAACACGTTTACCCAATTATTGAATCGCTACTATGAATTGATTGAAGAAGACGAGTGGGATAGCGAAATGGCCCAGAAAATCAAAAAACGTTTATATGAATTGTCTCCTGATGAACCTGAATTAGTCAGTGCCCAGATGGAAATTCGTCGTCGTCAAGTCATCAGCGGTGGATAATGAAGAAGGTTAAACAACTACAACAACGCCCTGAGGGGCTTGAAGCGTTTTTTCGTCAATCTCCTCATGAACGAAATTGGGATAAATTCAGGCACTATCCAGATTATAAAAATGCTCAGGGTGAAAGTGCTTATGAAGAATTGAGAGAAGCATTAGTTGAGAAACAACATGCTTTGTGTGCTTATTGCGAAGCGGATTTAACAGAATATAAAAATTATCCACCCAGAATAGAACATTTTTGTCCTAAATCTTTTGACGAAAATGGCCGTTTTAATTGGACATTAGAGATCATTAATTTATTGGGCGCTTGTCAGGGCGGGACGCAAAAAAATTATGAGAGTCCTGATGCGGATAAATCTAAGTTTTATTGGGCCAATAAGGGAAATGAAAGTTGTGATGCACCTAAAAGTCAAAAAGTACCTGATTCGTGCATTTTAAAAGGAGTAGATAAGCACTATGAAGTGATTAAGATTTTGAAACCAAGCGAGATATCTGAAAGTCCAGCTGTTTTTAGGGTGACGATTCTTGGAGAACATGCCGGCGAACTGTCTGAAAACAGAAAACAAATCGGTGAGAATGAGATAACAGAGAGAGCCAAAAAGACTATTATTGAGCTGAATTTAAACTGTGCTCGCCTTATTGATGCACGGCGAGAAGTTATCAATAAATTAAAACAAGCCTCTGAAAAGGCATTGCGTCGTTTAGGCGAGAATGCTTCAGACGAACAAATCAAACAATCACAAATTGCACTCGCAAAACAGTTTCTTTTTGATAAAGAGGGTAAACCGGCTGAGTTTTTTACCACTATTCGTGCTTTTTTTAAGCAGATCGCCGAAGATATCCTTTCTCAACAGCCGCAAAATTGGATATAAAATTAATAGAGTTGTCCGAAAATAAGGGAGTTATGATTTTAAATGATTGTTTT
>JAYQWI020000528.1:0-1947 GCA_035871815.2 Candidatus Parabeggiatoa communis | reverse complement strand
TTAACGACAGCTCATAGAAAGCAGCTTCTGTGTTCACTTTAGAATCATCTGGTTGTTCTCCAGAAGCGGCACCGCAACTAGCGGCATAAAGTCCTTTGACCAAATTGTCAAATGGCGTGTTTCCAAATGAATCTTCACTATTGTTAAACACCGTTATCAAGCTAGTGGCTTTAAAATCTTGATTCGCAGGGTCTTTTTGCTCCTCTGTAAAGGGTTGATAGCTACCCTTCTTGGTATCAAAATCGATTCCAAATAACGGTGCAGCTTGGCCTGCAGCAATAATATGGCTATTCTTCTTTTCCAGAGGGGTTTCAGTATTATCAAAAACGACTAGATTAATCAGAGCCTGATTGCTACTCCCAGTATCGGTTTGTGCTAACAAACCAAGAATCCCGGTGTTCTCAAGGGTGCCACCATCTGTAAAACGCGTTTCTTGATTCTGGCTAACCTTCCCAATGGGCCAATAATTATAGGTAGGGATAATCTTACCTAAAAATGATAAATCTTTGATAACAATATTTTCCAAATATCGACCAATAATTTCACCGAAATCTTCACCAATATCTAAGATATCCCAAAAGTCTTCCTTAGCTTTAGCAAGCAAGGTTTCCTTATGTTCTGGTTTTAAGTTAGCCACAATTTGGCTAATGAGTTTTTGCTTCTTTTCAGGATCACTCACTTGTGTTTTAATCAAGTTTGCAATTGTATCAGCAAAAAAAGCACTTGAAGTGCTGACTATATCAATCAGCGAATAGGGTTGGGATACTGTAATATCCACTGGTGAGGAGGCTGCGGAGTCTTGTTCGAGTGTTGAACTATAACCATAAGATTCAACTGAACCACCACCAATGATCGTTGCATCTGGGGTTTGGCCTTGTGCACCTCCAGAAACGGGGGTAACTTGATTAGGAAATTGTACGACATTCGAGTCATAATTTTCCATTATGTTATTATTCATAATGAGAAATGGTCGCCCTGAACGTACAAAGAAAAGCTCATCTGTTGAAGGGGCCCCCTCCGGAAAATGACCAGTGGTATAGTTTAGAGAAAGGGAAAAGTATTTTGAAGAACTCCAGCAATGTTCCCCTTCAGCTCTAAGCCCTTCAAATTCAAGAATAAATTTACCCACAAGGAAAGCCCAAAGCCATTTATAATTTGACTGTTCAAACAAATTATCAATTAAAAAAATGGCTCCCCATTTGACGAGTTCATCAATACCCATACCTGCTGGGGCCTGACCAAGACTGTACGGGTTTAGATTGTTAAGGTTTAACTTAGCAGTACCGTCTATCAGGGATAGATTTTCAGGTGGATAATAAGTACCAAGCAGATCATCATCAGTTATGTGGTCTGGCAAATAGGTATAGATAGATGAGGCCCATGTTCCGCCAGAGACAGATGAGATGTAACGTGCCTTATCAATAAGATTTAAAGTGCTAAGGCCAAGCATTTGTCCCCAAGCACATGTCAGGGCGCGTGAACCTCCGCCTGAAAAACAGACACCAAGATTTGATTTGGAGCTGTCTGAGTTGGAAATAGTTGGATTATTTCCACTTTTTGGATAGACATTCGCTTTGTCTACCATAAAAATTCTCCTGTTTGAAATAAAATGCACAACTTGCGTAGGGCATACTAAGTAGGTTGGCGTGATCTCGCTCGTTACTTCGTTTCGCAAGCTCACTCCAACAATCAATTAATATTAACACGAATAGGTTTTTGTTTGCTTAGCAACTCTAATACTATGCTTTGCGGTTTTCGTCGTGCTGAAATAGAAAGGTTCGGCATTATATATCCATTTTACAAAATATATCCATTTTACAAAATATCAAATATCAAAAAATAATTTTGTCATTTTGTCATAAAAACTTTTTTCAGTTCGTCATCTCAAATTCATCACAAAAATATTGTTTCAAATAACAATCCGTAACCTATTGATTTATTAAAAAA
>JAYQWI020000527.1:0-7644 GCA_035871815.2 Candidatus Parabeggiatoa communis | reverse complement strand
GAGTTAGAGAACCAAGAACGATTCATCAAGGTGGGCCCAAGATGGCATAATATGAAATGGCTTAAATTTGGCCAACATGAGGGGTTGGGCCTTTTGGAGTTAGCGGCTGATTATGCCAGCGATCTGGATACCTTCAAGCTGCATCCTGCTTTATTGGACAATGCGACGGGTTTCGCGGGTGCCAAAAATGAGGGGGATTATCTGCCGTTTTCGTATAAAAAGCTGGTGATCAAAGGCCCTCTTCCAGCCAAGATTTACAGCTATATCACGCCTGATGCTCATAATGCCTCCCAAACCGATACCCCGAAATTTAACATCACCATCATGGATGAGCAAGGAAGGGGATTAGTGGAAATTGAAGACTACACGCTCAGGCGAATAGCGGTTGAAAAGCTTGAGAAACCTCAACCTGTTTCTGACAACTTTTATTTAGATATCGTCTCGCCGGGCCTGTTAGACAGTCTGACGTTTATGCCAGCGACACGCCAACGCCCTGGGCCTGGTGAAGTGGAAATTGAAGTTTACGCTACGGCTATGAACTTCAAAGAAGTACTGATAGCACTGGGGGTGATTTCGGTTCCGACTAATATGCCTGTCAAGTTTGGTTATGAGTGTGCGGGTAAAATAGTTGCGATTGGGGAAGGCGTTGATGGGTTTCAGATAGGTGATGCCGTCATGAATTTTACCCCCAATGGCTTTGGCGCCTTTACCACCACTTTGGCTTCGTCTGTCATCAGTAAACCCGATACGCTCAGTTTTGAAGAAGCAGCAACAATTCCAGTCGCCTTTGGAACAGCCTATTATGCGCTGATAAAATTAGCTGGACTGGCTCAAGGTGAACGCATTTTGATTCATGCCGCGGCAGGGGGGGTAGGTATGGCGGCCGTTAAGATTGCACAATGGATGGGCGCGGAAATCTTTGCGACAGCCGGTAATCCAGAAAAACGGGCTTTTCTGCGTTCTCTTGGGATTGCTTATGTGATGGATTCAAGATCATTGGATTTTGCATCCGAGGTGATGGCCTATACTGAGGGCAAGGGTGTCGATGTGGTTTTAAATTCATTAGGGGGAGAATTTATCTCTAAAAGCTTTGAAACGCTCGCTCCATTTGGACGCTTTGTAGAGCTCGGTATTCGAGACATCTATAACAATACGCAATTAGGGCTACGACCGTTTGAGAGAGGTTTAGCCTACTTTGCAATCGGTGCGAGTCAAGCGATTCCTCACTTTGAAGGCCTCATTAAAAATGTTATAGAACATTTCAAAGCCGGTGACTTCACGCCTCTTACCCATCAGGTTTTCCCAATCACTGAGATTGCCAATGCTTTTGAGTACATGGCGAAAGCCAAGCATATCGGCAAAGTTGTGGTTTCTTTACAAGATAAAGAGGCTGTTCTCAAACAGGTTTCAGAGAGCCCAACAGTACAACGTTTGGATAGGCCTGTTCGGCGTATTGGCCAGTCTGCGAGTTTGCCTAACAAACCCGACGCGGTGAAAAATATCTTGTACAAAAATATCAATGAATATTTATTACCCGCTGAAGGCGTTGAGGTGTTTAGGCGCGTTTTAGGGAGTACATTGCCTCAGGTACTGATCTCGACACGAGACTTACAATCTCGTCTTGAAGAAAATCAGGCTGACACTTTCATAAGTGATATGAAAACTGATGAACAGGCCGATTCACCTGCACACCCACGCCCTCAATTAAGTCATGCTTACGTGGCACCTCGCAATGCGCTTGAGCAAAAACTGGCAAACTTATGGCAACAATTCATGGGTATTAAGCAGGTGGGTATCCATGATGACTTTTTCGAGTTAGGCGGCGATTCTTTACTCGCCATTCAACTGATTGCTAAGTTACGCAAAACGCTAGAAATCGAATTATCGCCACATAGCTTATTGAATTCACCGACTATCGCCGCCTTGGCTAAATTGCTTGAAGAAAACCTGCCTGATGAATCGCTTCAAGCAACACGGCAATTCTTGTCATCCATATTGGTTGAAATGCAAACCGGCAATCGTTTGAAACCCCCATTGTTTTTAGTCCATCCTATTGCTGGGCATGTTTATTTCTACCGTGACTTAGCCAGTTCTTTAGGAACAGAACAACCCGTTTATGGCTTGCAGGCACCCGGTTTGGATGGCAAAACAGAACCCCTCAGTCAAGTTGAAGAAATGGCCAGTCACTATATTGAAGTCTTGCGCGTTCGCCAACCTGAAGGCCCCTATTTTCTAGGAGGCTCGTCTTCGGGAGGGATTATAGCCTTTGAAATGGCACAACAACTCAACGCATTGGGTCAAAAAGTCGCATTGCTTGCGATGGTAGATAGTCCCGGGCCAAGTCAAATGCCAACAACACCTCAAAATGAGACCGACTGCATGATTTATTTGCTTCGAGTTAATTCACAAGTCTCTGTTTCCTTCGACGATTTCAGAAAATTAGAACCTGATGAACAAATCGTTTATTTTTGGAAACAAGGAAAGACGGCTAATTCAAGGCTTCCTGATTTGGATGTTCCTGAGATTCGCAATTTTCTCCGTGTTTTCCGAGTGAACTCTCAAGCGTTCTCAAAGTACACACCACAGGTTTATCCGGGTAACATCATCTTTTTCCATGCCAAAGAGGCGCATCCCATGTTTGCTAAAAATACAGAGCAAGCTTGGGTAGATTTAGCAGCCAATGGGTTAGAAGTTATCGACGTGCCGGGCAATCATATCACCATGAATGCCACACCCCATGTTCAAGTCATCGCTGATCGGTTGAAAGCGGAGTTATAATCAGTTATCAGTTATCAGTTATCAGTTCCACGCTAAAGTTTTTGCGCGCAAAAACTGTATTTCACGCTAAAGTTTCGCTTCGCGAAACTTTAGCGTGAAATGTGGAAATCAGTTATCAATGCCTAGATATCCACTATTGGAAAGGCCAACATTATTTATATAGTCTGTAAAAATATAGCCATTTATTGACAATATAGAAATATTTCTATATTTTTTTTATGAAAGCAGGAGATGTTTTAAGAATGACTGGTATAAGCCGAAGACACTTATCAAGCCTTGTAAAACAAGGAAAATTAAGAGTAAGTGTCAAACCATCAGGTCAGTACGACTCTAATCCTGATGATGTTTATCAATACGTTGGAAAAGTCCGTCAGAATTTGAATGTGATTTATGCGCGGGTTTCTACCACTAAACAGAAAGCTGATTTGGCACGTCAAATTGAAACTCTTGAAGCTTATTGTTTAGCACAAGGTATAAAAGTTGATAATGTTTTTTCTGATGTTGCTAGTGGTATCAACGAAAGAAAAACGAAAACAATTCTTTGATTTACTTGATTTAGTTATTGATGGACAGGTTGAAAATGTCTTTATAAATTATAAAGACCGCTTAAGTCGAGTTGGCGAAAGGATTGTTTAAACACTTATTTCTTAAATTTGGGACAGAAATAGTTGTGGTTAATGGTCATAACAATGAGAAATGAGATAGCGAGGAAATTATGAATGAAACGAAGTAACGGAGCTACGCTGCGATCAATCATCACATTGATTCATTGTTTTTCGATGAAGCATTATTCAAAAAGGCGCGTCAAACGTGCTATTGAGGTGTTAAATGAAAGCACTAAAGACGAAAATTAGAGGTTTGGATAGAAGCCAATTCAAACGATTAAGAGAATTGACAGCTCATGTCAAAAACCTCTATAACCAAAGTTTATGGATTTTGCGACAAGCTTTTGAAGCTACCGGCTTGTACTTTCCTTATCCAAAAATGGACAAGGTTATGAAACAAGTTGAAAATCTTGAGGGTGAGATTAACTATAAGTTATTGAAAGCTAAAGTATCTCAACAAACTTTACGGAGGCTTGATAAAAACTTTAAATCGTTTTTTAAGTGTCATCAGGACTTTCAGAAAAATCATGGTAAGTACAGTGGCCAACCAAAACCGCCACGGTTTAAACGGAAGCAATACGATAACCTGATTTACGATTATCAGGCTTTTTCAATTAAAGATAGCATGGTGGTTCTGGAGAAAGCTTTGAGTTTTTCCTTGCCTAACAAGTTGGTTGGTAAAATAATCAAACAGGTTGAAATTGTGCCTTCGTTACGGCATTTTGAAGCCATTTTTGTTTATGAAGAGGATGAAACTAACACCCAAGTTTCGCATTGCTCTAAGGTTATGGCTATTGATTTAGGACTTAACAATTTAGCGACTTGTGTGACTAATGGTGTTTCAAAAGCTTTTATTGTTGATGGTAGAAAGCTTAAATCTATCAATCATCATTACAACAAAAGGTATTCAAAGCTTCAATCGCACTTAAAAAAGACCCGTGTTCGCAAATGGTCAAATAGGTTACAACGTTTGACTGATAGACGCAATGCAAGGGTTGTTGACTATTTACATAAAGCAACTCGTCAAGTTACTGACATTTGTGTTAAAGAAGGTATTTCTAAGGTTGTGGTAGGTGATGTTACTAAATCGCTTAACCAAATTAACTTAGGTAAAAAGACTAATCAAAACTTTGTAAATCTTTCTCTCGGTCAGTTTATAGACAAACTGCGCTATAAACTTGAGTTACACGGCATAGAGCTTTCGGTGGCAGATGAGAGTTATACGTCAGTGCGAGATGTTGCTTAAAACGAGAGTAATCAATAAGTTGGATTATCTAACTGATGACTCTGGGAGTAAGCGTGTCATACATGGAGTATGGCATAACTTATATAGATGGTAAAGGTAAAATCCTTATAGGGCAGTGGTTGATAGTGCTCAAAAGCAATTACCCGCTTGGTTCCTGGACGGGATACTGGGTGAGCAAGGGTAAAAAGCCACGAAAGGATACGAGGCGAGCAATGATGGCATGACTACGAAAGAAACTGATGTTTGAAGCGTCGTTAAACTCAGGACACAAGAGCTAGGTGGTGATTAACTTGGGCGTGTAATCATCAATCAACCCCAAGAGCTTCGGCGTATAGTCAGAGTCTAAACCATCTACAAAAACATCTATATAGGAACGTCAAAAAACGAATGTAGTATAGCACTCTCACAGAATACCGTAGAGAGAGGTTTGTCTAGTCAGCAGATAGCGCAGCATTCGGGTAGGAATCAGAGAGGAATTTAAAGGATAAAAGATTGCTCTGATGTCATATAGAAAATGAATGTCGTTAATACAACTCTTTAAACAAGTGATTAGACACCCTAAAGGTGAAAATAGAAATGAACATCGAATCCACTTTCCCACTAATAGATACAGAGGGCTGGAAACCTGAAGAAGGTAACTGGCAGCGTATTGTCTGGGGGAAAGTTGAAAAAGTGGTCTTTCGGTTGCAAAAACGCATTTACGCAGCTACCAAAGCTGGTCAGCACAAGAAAGCAAGGAACCTTGCAAAACTGCTACTGAGAAGTAGCTGCTCGATAATCTTAAACGTGAGAAGAGTAACACAAGACAACTCTGGTAAGAAAACAGCAGGAGTAGATGGGGTCAAATCACTGACACCTGTACAGAGAGAAAAGCTGGTTATGGAGTTAATAGCATTAGCCAAAAGAAGCTGGAAAGGATACCATGCCAGACCAATTAGGAGAGTCTACATACCTAAATCCAATGGAAAGCTTAGACCATTAGGAATACCCACGATTCAGGACCGAACGGTACAAGGAATTGTTAAAACTGCTATGGAACCCGCATTTGAGGCTGAATTTGAACCCAGTAGCTATGGGTTTCGACCAGCACACAACGCTCAAGATGCCATAGAAGGCATATTTGATTGCTTAAAAAGGAAAAGGAAATGGGTATTGGATGCGGACATCAGGGGATGCTTTGATAACATCGACCATCAAATGTTGATTGACAAGATGGACTCAAAGACGAAGAAATTCATGGTGGAACAATGGTTGAAAGCAAGTATTATGGATAACCAAGAATTTCATCCGTCAGAACTAGGGACTCCTCAAGGTGGAATTATTTCGCCTTTATTAGCCAATATAGTTCTGGATGGCATGGAAACACACTTATACGACCGATTAAGGAAAAAATACCTAGCAAGGGAACTGAATCGTGGTCAAATAAGAGTGGTTAGGTATGCGGACGACTTTGTGGTAGTGCATCAGAATAAAGAAGTTATTAAAGATGCTCAAGCGATTATTGCAGAATGGTTGGCAATACGTGGATTGGAGCTATCAGAAGAAAAAACCAAAATAGTACATAGTACCGAAGGGTTTGACTTCTTAGGCTTTAATTGCAGACATTATGATAACAAGGAAAAAGGCTATCACGCTAAGAACAACCCAAATAAACAAGGCTTTAAGTTACTCATTAAACCCAGTAATAAATCCATCAACAAACATTCTGAAAAGGTAAATGAAGTCCTAAAACAGATGAAGGCTGCGCCCCAAGAGGCAATTATTCGCAAATTAAACCCAATAATTGTCGGCTGGACAAACTACTTTAAAAGCGTAGTGGCATCAGAAACATTCAACAAACTGGATTATATGATGTGGAATAGGCTCTGGTCATGGGCAAAAAGACGACATCCAACAAAGGGCCGAAGATGGGTTGCGGAGAAATATTTTCACACTATCGGAAAAAGGAAATGGTATTTTGCCACTCGGAAGGACGGTGAAATATCAAGTAAGTTAAGGAATTACGCCGACACCAAGATAAAGAGACACGTCAAGGTTAAGGCTGGAAAATCCTTTTACGATGGTGATGAAATTTACTGGGGGTCAAGATTGTCAAAAGGATATGGGGACATATCTCCGAGTAAGGCAAAAATGCTGAAGAAGCAGGATGGTAAATGTGGACAGTGCAATACAGTATTTAAAAATGGTGACCTGATGGAGAGTCATCACAAGCTGTCCAAGGCAAAAGGGGGAGAGGACACTTACTCAAACCTGGTATTAATGCACAAACATTGCCATGACCAGTACCATGCTGAAATGTTAAAGAACAGAACAGCAAATGGC
Organism: Candidatus Parabeggiatoa communis; assembly: GCA_035871815.2. GTDB lineage: Bacteria > Pseudomonadota > Gammaproteobacteria > Beggiatoales > Beggiatoaceae > Parabeggiatoa > Parabeggiatoa communis. The sequence continues at coordinate 693 of JAYQWI020000527.1, read as the reverse complement.
AAATTCAAGGGTGAAGTATAAAACTTGAATTTTGAAGTAGCACTGATAAAGACTATATGGGGGGAGCCGTGTGAAGGGAAACTTTCACGCACGGTTCTGAAGACGAGTCCTCTATGGTGACATAGAGGGCTTAGTTTAACACCGTCAATATCAGTCAGCGCACGAATGGGTACTGGGTGGCGAGAGATCCCCATTGTCTTGATGGGTGACACCAATAAAGACAATCTGGTTTTCAAATTCCGCTTCATCGGCTAAAACTTCTGCTGCGCTATAAATATCAATAACGGCACCTCGTTTTGGAACTGGTTTGGACGACAATTTGGCTTTTGCTAAATGAATTTAGCACGCCAATTTTTATAGCTATTTGCCCTCAAATTTAAATATAATGTGACAGAATCCTTTATTAATTACAAATTATCAATTATCAATTATCAATCATTGATATCATAAATCTCTTTAGTCAAATTTAATTAAAAATAAAAAATGCTTTAAATTCTCTGTACTTAGCGTGTATCAGTGCGTTAATTTAAATTAGTATTTAAGCATAAGATAGTATACGGTGTTAGAAATTTGGTAAAATTCGTGTTGTTTGATATAAATTATTTAAATCTGGGTCAATTCAACATTTAAAAAAGGAGAATTAAACCGTTATGTCATCTATACCAATGGGCATATGGATTGCCTTGCTTTGTG
>JAYQWI020000526.1:0-9130 GCA_035871815.2 Candidatus Parabeggiatoa communis | reverse complement strand
CTATTTTAACCGTCTGAATGTCTGAATGGGTTGCTCCTTTGTTATCAGTTACCTTCAAGGTAATTCTATAGCTACCGACAGCAAAAGTTAATTCCGTTGTTTGACCATTTGCCGTTTGACCATCGCTGGCTTGCCATTCATAAGTCAGTGCGCCCTCTTCAGGATCAGAAGAACCACTGCCATCTAAGCTGACCTTAAAACCAGTTACCACACTAGTCAAATAGGCTACAGGTGCCTGATTAGGTGCTTCTACTGTAACCGTCTCAGTCTTAGTAGCTGTTGCGCCATCGTTATCAGTCACTGTCAGGGTAATCTGATGCGGGCCTGGTTTTATAAAGACAATCTGTGTGTTTTTAGCAGTTGCCGTTTTAACACCTGACTTCCATTGATAAGTGAGAGGATCGTTATCAGGATCACTAGACTTGCTACCATCTAAATGAACTGTAAAACCATCCACACTCGTCGTAAAATCAGCTACGGGATTCTGATTTTGAGGCGTGCCATTGTTACCCTCACTCGAACCGCTTGCTGGTGTCACGATAGCGATTTGATGCTCCATAGTCACCATGTTCGCGTTACTATCCTTGACAACAAGCACAATGTCATGAACTCCGGGCGTGGTCAATGTCTCTTGAGGGTTTTGTCCTTCCAATAACCGTGGTTCTTTACCAGGAGAAAAAATCCAAAACTGGTTGGTGTTGCTAGTTGACCCTATAGGCATCAGCTTCAATGTCACTTCCAGTTTTCCTTGGCCATAAGCTGGTGTTGGCTCAATCGTGAAATATCTTGCTGTCTGTTGAGCACTAACGGGCAAACTCCCCATTAATAATAGAAGGGCCATCGCGGGGTACGCTAGAAAGCGTTTTGCTGGCCCTTCGCGTAATTTAAGACAAGGTGTTTTCATATTGAATATGCCTCTTGAGTGTGAGTGAAAATGCTAATTGACAAACTAAAGTTTGTCACTCCAAGCTAACGGGGTAACTCAGGAAAGTTCCCTATTTCAATATCTGGGAATTTGTGGCTACGTTGTCCGCCTTGATCAACGACTTCTATGCGAAATTGCTGGGCTTCGGGGCCCCAAAGATCGGTGTAGCTGATTTCGGTTGTTTTGCCGGGCGTGCCTAGACTGCCGACTTCGTACAGATAAACCATTTTATAGATTTGATCGCCGTTATCTGTTTCGGCTACCCATTCCATTTCGTGACGAAAGAGGCCGTCATTTTGTTTGAGGACAACGTGTTCTAGGGGTAATAAACCCGGTCGGATGACGGCAATCACATCAAATTGGTTGTCGGCAACATTGACAATCGCGGGGCTGTAACCGGCCATGAGTACCTGTGGCGAGGCGCGGACTCTGTCGTCGTAGTTGAGATTTGAAGTGGCTGGCCTTTTGGCGACGGATGACGCGGGTAAGGCTGGAAAGTAGCCTACCAGTAAATGGGGATAGGTATGAGAGTTGATTTGGGCCTCATCCATTGCCACGATATTAAATTGACCCGGTTTGGAACCCCAGGCCGTTGAGAAGGTGACCTCACCCAGGCTACCGGGTTCAAAAAATAAGGTGAGTTTATAGACTTCATCACCATTAGATAGCACACCGGCTCGTGTCATGCCGAGTTTTAAAGGCCCTTTGCTGTTTTGGAATGAGACGGCGCTGATGGAAGACACGCCTGGCCTGATTAAGGCGACGACATCAAAATGATCATCCATACGCGCTAATTTGCTGGGCGCGACACCGGCAGCAATAATTTGAGGCCGTACCCGTGCCGTTGAGTTGTATAGGGAGGGGGTTGAATCGCCGGATTCGCCAGCATCGCCTTCTTTATCATCGGTTGTCTCGTCGTCATCTGGCGTTTCCACCACTTCGACAGGTTTGGGATCGACAACGATATCTGTGGGATATTGATAACTATCGGTTTCACCTTCAGGGGTTGTCACGGTTAAGGCAATGGTGTAAGTACCGGCCATCAGTGTTGAAGTGGCCGTTTTACCAAAAGTTGTTTTTTCATCACTGCCCGTAATTGACCACTCGTAATCAATAATATTACCAGCGGAGGCGCTGGCATCTAGGGTGATTTTCAAGGGTTCAGTGCCGGTTTCAGGTGTCACGGTGAAATCGGCTTTCACTTCAGGGGCCGGATCAATCACGATCACGGTTTGATGAGCGGTATCTGAGGCCCCTAATTCGTCAATCACAATCAATTGAATTTTGTAATCACCCTCTTTTTCAAAGGTCATACTGGCCCTTTTCCCGGCCGTCGTGTTGCCGTCGGCCGACCAGTTGTAATGCTCAATTCGACCATCTGAATCAACAGAGGCGCTGGCATTTAAGATGACATCAAGGGGTGCAGGGCCTCGATCAGGATTGACCGAAAATTTGGCTTCGGGCGGATCGTTGGCGCTGACTGACAAACTGCACACCATTAAGATTGGGGCCACGAGAGACGCTAAGCGGCGGGGCCCATCGCGTAAGTTGAGATCAGGTGTTTTCATGAGGCTATGCTCCGGTTATGAAACTATTCTAGTATAAAACATTTGTTGGCATTTTCCCAAATTTTTGACGCGCTATTAATTTATATATAAAATAAAAAGTGGATGCTGTTTCGTTGAACGCATTAGTGACGCATTTAGCCTGTGGTATAAGATTGGACATAGCTAAGGAAAAAGGGCGTGCGAATGCGCCTCAGTGGGTTAAATCAATCAGGCTATTGTCGTCAGATTGATCATAACGCACTGTTTAATGAGACAGCTTAATTCGTATTGTGAGTGAGATAGACGGGATAGTTCAGCGAGAGCGAACCTACGTGTTCGCCCCCTTGGTGTGAACTATCAGTGTCTATTTTTGTCTGAGCGTTGACACTGATGAGTGCCAATCAAAAAAACCCATTCATATCCCTTTTTATTTTTAGAAAAATGAACGGGTGCGGTCAAAATCCGCTATGGGAAGAAAGCGGTCACTTATACTCCTTTTTGAGGAAAAGTAGCAAGAGGGTACATGTACGTATTGATATGATCATTCATTTATGCTTCTGTTTTCTATTCTCTCCAGAGCCCCTATTGATGGGCTTGATGGCAAAGGCGGGTTAGAGGCTGAATTGTGGGCCTAAATAGTGAATGGTTTCAAATAGTTGATAAACGGTATTATCAATTCACAATTATGAATGAGTTGTTAATATTGAAAAAATAAACGCTAAAGACGCTAAAGACGCTAAAGACGCTAAAAATGCGGTTAAGAGAAATCTAAATCTTTGCGTCTCTTGCGTTATTAAGCTTTTCCCAAAGGGAACATTGATAACTGATAACTGATAACTGATAACTGAGATGAGAAATTTACGTCAGACAGTGATTATGCTGGTTGTGTTGATTTTGTGCCCCTTGATGGTTTTGGGCGCTGAAACAGCGGGGCAAAACACTGAAGGTGTGATGCCGATTACGTTAAAGCTTTTTGGAGAAACGACTTGGCATAAAGACGGGGGCGCTGAGGCGATTGTTAATTTGGAAATGAGTAACACGGATCAAGCCAGTCGTACTGGGGAATTGCGTTTGATTCTCTTTGCCATTAATGGGCGCATTGATTTTAATGCCGTTAGTATCAAGGCCTTAGAGAGGCCCTTTCCTATAAAGGCCGATCAGGCGAAGGCCTATACCAGTTTTTGGGTTGAAGAGAATGTGACATTAGAGAAGGGTACGCAACAATGGCGTTTTAAAATCACGTTACCGGTGGGAAGTCGTCAGCCTAATATGGGTTTGCAATTGCTGGCACTTTATCGCGGCAAGCAGCCCTCTGGGGAAAATTGGATATCAAGAGCCGCTTTGATGTTGCATTTTTTGGCCACGGAATGACACAGAAAGCACGGAATATTGCCGTGTTTTTCCGTGTTTTTCCGTGGCTAATATTTATTGATTATTGAAACGGAGGTAAATGATGTTCCCAAAAATACAAGATTTGATGTGTTGTTTTGGGTTGATTATTGTTATGGGGTTACCGGCTACGGTTAGCGCGGTAACGGTTCAAATTGATCTGCCGTTCAATGGCGCGGTGATCAAAACGGATAATACCCTTGTCACGGGGATTGCGAGTGCTGTTGGCAGTGGCGGGCAAGGTATTGATTTAATGTTGGTTTTGGATGATTCGGGTAGTTTGAGTAGCACTGATCCAACCCGTGAACGTTTTGAGGCAACACGACAATTGTTGGGCACTTTTGGCCCTAATGCCAATATACACATTGGCCTCGTCTTTTTTGAGACGAACGCGACATTAGCCGTGCCTTTGCAACAGGTGAGTAATGTGAGTTCAGCTATCAATGATGCTCTGTTAAAGCATCAAATGCCTAGCGGTTCTACAGCGATTGGCAAAGGTATTCAGTTAGCTCGGCAAGAATTAGATGCAAAAGGACGGGGTAATAGTGCTAAAGTGATTTTGGTTTTCACTGATGGGGGGGAAACGGAAAATTCTCAACCCGAATTAAGGGCAGGTGAAGCATTCAATCAGGGTTATATGCTTCATGTCATTTGTTTGTTTTCTGGCAGTTCGATATCTTGTGATGCGAATCAAAAGATTGCACAAGCGGGTGGCGGACAACTTTTTAAAACAAATCAGGCAACGCAATTAATACCCCTGTTCCGTGCTGCTCATTTGGTTGAGATTGATAAGGTGACTGTGACGAATAAAACCACGAATCAACCTGCCAATTTTGTCAATTTAAGTATGGGTAACTTTACGGCGCCGGTTAATTTGGTGTTGGGGCAAAATCTGCTTGAAGCGGTGGCAACGGATACGGATGGGGCTATTGCGACGGATGCGGTGACGGTGATTGTTGAATCACCTTTAGTGTGTCCAGAAAACAGGCGGCCGATTTGTCCGACGCTTGATCCCAGTAATTGTCAATGTCCGCCTACAGTACGGGTTAAAAAACAACCGCAGGTGATCATGGCAGGTTTTGATCCGATGTTGGTGAATTACGAGAAAGAAACCACTTTTAAAGTGTTGGCTGTGGTACGAGAAGGCGGTTTGCCTATTAAACATGTGATCGTGAAAGAGAATACCACTGATCCGTTTAATGGGGGGATGACGATGCAGTTAGAAGGCCAGTTAAAAAATGGGGATAAAGTGTATTCTATGACGTATGATATTACTGGCTCAGATGCTTTTGAATTTGGCAAGCCCTTATCGAATGTGTTTGGTAGTCGTCCAGGAGAATATCGCATTGTTGCGATAGATCAATCTTGGGGCATGCATGCGTTTCCAGATTTGACGATTGGCAATAATCCAGATACGTTTGTTTATGAGATCACACAAGCACGGCCTTATACAACAAGGGGTATTCGCCGTCATTCGCCTCAAGTGATTATGGTGGGATTTGATCCGATTTTGCTGAACTTTGGCGATGATCATTTCAAGATCAAAGCGGTTGTTCGTGAAGGCAGTTCGCCGATTCAGCATGTTGTACTGAAAAGGGGTGATGGGGGGTTTAATTATACACTGTCTCCAGAAGAGGATATTGGCAATGGGGATATCATGTACAGTGCCACTTATAGCTTTGAACCGGGGGCTTTAGCAGCGGGTTCATTTCGTGATTTGTTGGGTACCCAAAATCCGTTGAATGAACATGTTGTGGAAGTAATTGATCGATTTGGAGATAGTCACACTTTTCCGGGTTTAGAAATTTGTGCCTCATGCCCTGAATATCCTTAAATGAGAAAGTATGGGCTTTGTGCCTTGCAGTCATTTTGATGTCAAGCCGGCAATGTATTGCCGGCTTTTTTTTTAGACTTCACTTTTATTTAACATTATTGGAGGATTGAAAGATGTCTTTAAAACAAGTGTCTTTATTACTGTTGTTAATGTTGCCCCTCAGCGTTTTGGGGAATGAGCTTTACTTAGAAGGTTTGAGCGTTATCGGTAAGCAAAAGACGGCTCATGTTGTTTTAGATAATCAGAGTCTATCGGTTATTGAAGGGGATTCAGTTAAGGCCTGTGTTGTGACACGCATTGCCACTCGTTCCGTTTTTTTGCGCTGCCCTGAATCTGAAAAATTGCTTGAATTGCCGTTGCAGGCGCGTGTGAGTCTGGAAGCGCCCAGTCCAAAATCCGAGATAGCGGATAGAATTGCAAAGGCCGTTGCTGAAGGGCAAACGGTTATCGCGCCACCGCAACCTGAAAAAATAGAAGAAGGAGTTTATCGTGCTGTACCTTATGTGATTGAAGATGAGGATATTCCGCCAGGTTATTACCGAAAACAGACGTTGTTTGGGGATTATTTGATTAAGGAAGGTACGGAGTAGGGGCAATCCCTTGTGGTTGCCCTTTATCTGGCAATCCTGGGTGTGACTTCTGTTTAATAGAATAGCCCCTACAAACCATTGGATGTGGTAGGGGCAATCCCTTGTGGTTGCCCTTTATCGCTTACAGGCTAACTAAAAATCTTTTGAAGTGGTACGCGAATATCTAGGATATCATCAATGACTTCGGTAGCCATCTTGTCAAACGTTTTGAAGTTATCTGGCTGAGAATAAACCGTTACTATTTGAAGCGTCGGGGTTACCAACCAACAGGATTTCACTTCAAGCGCAAAGTAGGCATCAAATTGAGCTAAAATGTCATCAATACCTTGTTTTGCTGAAACGACTTCAATGGCTAACAAGGGCATTTCTGGCATTCTTAAAACATCACGCCTTCTAAGCCCAACGCTATTAGGATAAAGACAGATATCAGGTTTCAGTTCCTCTTTTGCCTTTACTCCAAATTGACTTAAATCGATCTGGCTGACATCCAAACTTAATTCAACCATGGCCGTGAACCTGTCATCATTGAGTAAAAATCCTGCCATTCTGGTTTGTACAATACTATGGTTTAATGATCCCACATCTTGATACTCCTTTACCAGTGTAGACTTTTTTATACTTAATATTAATTATTACACCCTTTGGCTTATTTGTTCTAGGCGGAGCCCTCATCGTTCTTACCACCTATCAGATTTTGTAGAGACGCGATCGCGAAGCGTCTCTATCCTTTGCGTTTCTAGCGAGGGCTTGCCTCAAAACAGCGAAGCATCGCCTCGAAACAGAGACGCGAAGCATCGCGTCTCTACATACTATTGACGATATCCCCTGTGTGTAATATTCTATCAACATAATCACACAAAATGGCATCATTAAAAATGTTAACACCTATTTCGTCCAAATCAACAAACTCCTCTGATAACGCGACTTACACTTGGCAACGGATCCTTGATATTGCTTTGCGCCATAAACGAGAACTGATCTTAGCGCATCTTATTGCCATCGTTGCTACGCTCATTAGCGTGCCCATTCCTTTACTCATGCCTTTATTGGTTGATGAAGTATTACTTGATCAACCCGCTACCTTGGTGAATGCGGTCAATTGGCTCTTTCCTGTCAATTGGCAAGGGCCTATTTTGACGGTTTGCGCTATCGCAGGCTTGAGTATCTTATTGCGTTTTCAGACTTTAGTGCTTAGCGTGTGGCAAATGCGCCAATTTACAATTATTGCCAAAGAGGTCGTGTTTCGTATTCGGCAGCACTTAATCGGCCGCCTTCAGCGTGTGTCGATGGCCGAATATGAAACCTTGGGCAGTGGACAAATCATTTCCCATTTCGTTACCGATTTAGACACCCTTGATCAATTTATTGGTAATAGCATTAGTAAACTTTTGATTGCCGTTTTAACCATGATCGGTGTCGCTATCGTATTATTCTGGATGCACTGGCAACTCGCTTTATTAGTGCTATTGATCAATCCCATAGTGGTTTACATGACGATTATCTTCGGTCGTCATGTCAAGGAATTAAAACGCCGTGAAAATAATGCTTATGCCGTTTTTCAACAAACCTTGACTGAAACCTTGGAAGGGATCCAACAAATCCGTGCGGCTAATCGTGAACAATATTACTTAGGGCGTGTCACTGAGAGTGCTAATGAAATTAAAAACCATGCGATTGCTTACGCTTGGAAAAGCGATGCAGCGGGGCGTTTATCTTTTAACGTTTTTATATTTGGCTTTGAAATGTTTCGCGCTATCAGCATGTTAATGGTTGTCTTTTCTGATTTGACGATAGGCCAAATGTTTGCTGTATTTAGCTATTTGTGGTTTATGATGATGCCTATGCAGGAAGTGATCAATATCCAATACAGTTTTCATAGTGCCCAAGCGGCCTTGCAGCGCGTTAATAAATTGTTTAGTCTCTCTGAAGAACCTCATTATCCACACGAATACAATCCGTTTGAAAATCACATCACAACTGATGTGCGTTTGGAAAATATCCGTTTTTCTTACAATCAGCAAGATTGGGTATTGGATAACATCTCGTTAGAGATCAAAGCGGGTGAAAAAGTGGCCTTTGTGGGTGCCAGTGGTGGCGGTAAAACGACTTTAGTCCAAGTCTTGCTTGGCTTATACGCGCCTCAATCGGGTACGGTTTATTTTAATCAGGTGCCAGTGACTCAAATTGGCATGGATGTCGTGCGCGAGCATGTTGTCACGGTGCTACAACACCCGGCTTTGTTCAATGATACGTTGCGTATGAATCTCACCTTAGGCCGCGATATTTCGGATGACAACATAAGGCAAGCCATTGAAATAGCACAACTTTCAGATGTTTTTAACACGATGACAGAGGGCCTAGATACGCTACTGGGACAACGTGGTGTACGCCTTTCTGGGGGCCAACGACAACGAGTGGCTGTGGCACGCATGATATTGGCGAATCCTAAAGTGGTGATTTTAGATGAAGCCACTTCGGCCTTGGATACTGAAACAGAGAGCAAACTCCATACCGCTCTTAATGAATTTCTGAAAAACAAAACCACTATCATTATCGCCCACAGACTGAGTGCGGTTAAACAAGCGGATCGTGTGTTTGTTTTTGAAGACGGCCGCATTATTGAAGAAGGGCATCATGATAACTTGATTCGTGAAAATGGGTTATACGCTAAATTGTATAGTGGACAAGCACATTAATATCAATGATTAATGATTAATACTCAATAATCCGTTTTCAATAACTTGATATGCTTTAGATTTATAGATGTTCAGAAAAATAATTTCAGCACATTCTCTGCGGCTCTGCGGCTCTGCGTGAGCAGACAGTTTGTTACATAAGATTTGTA
>JAYQWI020000525.1:0-10737 GCA_035871815.2 Candidatus Parabeggiatoa communis | reverse complement strand
TTACGCGGCGCGATTGAAAACTTAACCGCCAGTGGTGGCGGATTATGCGAAGAAGCTTCCGTAGAAGCCTTATTAGTCGCTATCCCGCATACCAAAGCCAGTGGTGATATTCTGTTTGCAACCGATGCCTCCCCGTATGATGATGCCGATGTCGAAAAAGTGATTGAATTGTTGCGCGGTAAAGGGATTCGTTTTAATGCGATGATCACCGGTGATTGTTCAATGCCAGAGAGTTGGAATAATTTGCCTTAAATAGGCTCTAAAAATAAATAACGCAAAAGGCGCTAAAGGCGCTAAAGGCGCAAGCCAGATTTTCTTTAGCGCCCTTTAGCGCCCTTTGCGCCTTTTGCGTTTAATTATGTCGATGCGTTAAGCATTGATAACATTATGATATTATGACGAGATGACAGAGAAGAAACCTAAAACCCCGCACCTTCAGGGCATTTCAGTCAAAGGCTACAAGTCTATCCAATCACTTGACTTGAAGATGAGGGATATCAATATTCTAATTGGTGCCAATGGTGCCGGTAAATCCAATTTTATTTCATTGTTTACTTTTTTAAACCAGCTTTTTCAGGGCAGGTTAAGAACCTACGTTGAGCAACAGGGATTTGCCAATACTTTTTTTCATTTTGGTGCCAAGCAAACGCCAAGGCTTGGTATTAAATTAGCATTTGAAAATAACAGCTACCAGGTTGTTTTTGTTCATAGCGCAAATGATGATGCTTTAATATTTGAAGAAGAATCTTGCACATTTATGGATTCATCCTGGCCAATTAAGGGCAAATTAGGTGAAAGTGGTTTGCTTTCTCAAGCTGATGCAAACCATTCGCTGGCTCAAAAAAACATTCAAAAATATTTAAAAAACTGTCGCGTTTATCACTTCCATGATACCAGTGCGAGTGCGGGCTTTAAGCAAGCAAATGAATTAAGTGCCTCTGACTATTTATATCCTGATGCCAAAAACCTTGCCCCCTTCCTATATCGGTTACGACAAGATTATCCACAAACTTATCAAGAAATTATTTCAAGCATTCAAACTGTTACCCCCTTTTTTCATGATTTTTATCTCGAACCGCGAGGAGCCGTTGGGGAAGAAAAAATTTTGTTGAAGTGGTTACATCGCAATCACGATGACATTTTTTCCGCCAATCAGCTTTCTGATGGAACAGCACGTTTTATTTGTTTGACAACCTTGTTTTTACAACCTCAAGAATGGCGTTCAAATACCCTTATTTTGGATGAACCAGAGTTAGGTTTACATCCCGCGTCTTTAGAGGTGCTGGCTGAGATGATAAAATCGGTGGCAAAAGAGAATCAGGTTATTTGCGCGACTCAGTCGGTTTCCTTTGCAAACTTGTTTGCACCCGAAGATTTCATTGTTGTCGATCAGGAACGGGGGGTATCCACTTTTAAAAGGTTGGAACAAAGCGGTTTGGATCATTGGTTGGCAGATTATGGGATGGGTGAGATATGGAACAAGAATCTGATTGGAGGTCGCCCAGAATGGTAAGAGTCGGTATTTCTGTCGAAGGCGTGACTGAAGAGCGTTTTATCAAAATCAGTCCTCACCTTGCTCAACAAGCTATTTTTGTGACACCGGTTTCTATGGGCGGTAACGTGAGCATAGATAGAGTGAGATATGAAATCAATAAATTGATCTATCACTTTGATGTTGTGACCACTTTTTATGATTTTTACGGATTCAAAAGAAAACAGAAGCGTGAAACAAAGGATAGCTTGGAAGCACAGATTTTGGAATCTGTACCCAAGGCAAGGGAAAAATCATTCCCTATATTCAGATGTATGAGTTTGAGGGCCTGTTGTTTTCCTCGCCTTCGGCAATAGCCACTGTTCTCCAGCAAGATGAAATCAAACCTTGGGCGGAATCTATTTTACATCAATTCAATGGAAACCCAGAATTGATTAACAATTCATCACAAACGGCACCCTCAAAGCGGCTGGCAACCACACCCTATCGTAAAACCACCCATGGACCTAATATTGCGAAAGAAATAGGACTTGATGTTTTACGACAAAAATGCAAAGGTTTTGGTAATTGGTTAAGTCTTTTAGAAGCATTAGGCGGATAACTTTTTACTCACCTTTGGTGATGATGTCAAAGTGGCCGCCTTCACGCGAGATATGGCCGTATTACGCGGCGCGATTGAAAACTTAACGGCCAGTGGTGGCGGATTATGCGAAGAAGCATCCGTAGAAGCCTTATTAGTCGCAATCCCGCATACCAAAGCCAGTGGTGATATTCTGTTTGCAACCGATGCCTCACCGTATGACGATGCCGATGTCGAAAAAGTCATGACACTGCTGCGCGGTAAAGGCATTCGTTTTAATGCCATGATAACGGGCGATTGTTCAAAACAAGACAGTTGGAATAATTTGCCTTAATATTTTGCCACGGAAATACACGGAAATACACGGAATATTTATGTGTTATTCGGTGTGTTTCCGTGGCAAAATCTATCGAAGAAAATCTATAAAATCGCTGAAGGCGGCTGTTGTAATATGGATAACTGATAACTGAATTGGATTTATAAACCTTCAGGGTTTTTCAAACCTTGAAGGTTTTTTTTGCGTGTGTGTTATATTACTAAACATACAATCGTTCTATTGATTTTTTTGGATAGGGCCCAAAAAAATAATTATCCCAAATACAAGAGGGAATGGTGGGCAACAAAAACACGTTGCCGGCCCCCTACACACTGGGATAATTTATTTTTTGGATATTCCTAGAACGCAGATTTTCCTTCTTGTCATGATTAACGCTGATTTTTCAGTGATAACTGATAACTGATAACTGATAACTGATAACTGATTATCCCTTTATCGCTCATAAAGTGTCTGCTTCAGATTAATGAGGTTCAATAATGCAACTTAACAAATTGATTTTAAAAGGTTATAAATCCATTAAACAAACGGAAATTGAATTAACTCACTTGAATGTTTTTATTGGTGCCAATGGGGCAGGAAAATCCAATTTTATTTCCTTTTTTCACTTACTCAACGCGATTATTAATGAGCAACTCCGTATTTTTGTCCCTAAAAATGGTTTTGCCGATGCTTTTTTGCATTATGGTAGGAAGCATACTCAAGCGATAGAAGCCCACTTAAAATTAGGAAAGCATGGTTATCAATTCCGACTTGAACCTACAGCCGATAATAGATTTATTTTTACAGATGAAAGCTTAACGATAACGACAAGGATTCTTTATAATAAAGAATTAGATCGTCATGATGCTGACCCGCAAAAACAGGAAGTGACTCATTTAGGCCTGGGACATTCTGAATCAAATTTGTCCCAGTTTGAGAATAACAGTCTAGCTCAGCGTATTCTGCCAATAATCAAACATTGGCAAGTTTATCATTTCCATGATACCAGTCGAACCGCTTTAGTTAAACAAATTGGCTCTATTCATGATCACGCCTATTTGAGAGAAGATGCCAGTAACTTAGCCGCTTTTCTCTATAAATTGAAATTGAAACATGAAAAACAATATCGGTCGATTTGTCTGACAGTACAAAAAGTGGCCCCTTTTTTTGGAGATTTTATTTTAGAACCCACATTAGAAGACAGTGCCTCTATTCTATTAAAATGGCATGAAAAAGAGGGCGATTTTCCATTCACAGCCCATCATCTATCCGATGGCACCCTTCGATTGATCTGTCTTGCAACGGTTTTACTTCAACCACAGCCCCCAACAACCATTATTATTGATGAACCAGAATTAGGTTTACATCCTTTTGCCATCAATATCTTAGGCGCTTTGATTCGCCGTTTCTCTAAATCAAAGCAAATCATTTTAGCGACGCAATCCGTGAATTTTCTGGATCAATTCCAACCAGAAGATGTGATTGTCACCCAAAGAATGAATGAAGCTTCCTTATTTAAGCGATTAAACGCGGCCGAGTTGGAAAAATGGCTAGAAGAGTATTCGCTTAGTGAATTGTGGGAGAAAAATTATTTCAATGGGAGGCCTTCATAATGAATCAGTGGCCCAGATTAAATTTTATTGTTGAAGGCCAAACCGAAGAAACTTTTGTCAATCGAATGATAAGGCCTCATTTAGCGACTTATGCTATCAATGTCAGTGTCAGGTGCGTGACAACGGGTAGGAAGAGAGGCCGTGTATTTCGTGGTGGGATGCCAAATTACCTTAAAATAAAAAATGATATTCAAGGTTGGCTCAGTGAAGAGAGTGAAGCTTATCTAACCACTTTTTTTGACTTTTATGGACTGACTCATGATTTTCCCGGTTATCAACAAGCCCTTTCAAAAAAAACGATAGCGGAAAAACTCAGTTGTTTACAGGATGCGTTTTCTCAAGATATTGATAATATTAGGTTAATACCTTATGTTCAATTGTATGAATTTGAAGCACTTTTATACAGCAATCCTTCAATATTTGATGAGACAATGCAAATATACTCTTTTAAATCAAAATTGAATCAACTGAATGAAATTAGCAATGCTTATACATCGCCAGAAGAAATCAATAATAATCCGAATACAGCACCCTCAAAAAGGGTGTTAAATTTGTACGAAGGATATGAGAAAATTACCCACGGATGCGATGCGGCGGAATTAATTGGTTTATCTTCAATGAGAGAAAAATGTGAATTGTTCAATCAATGGCTAAACACTTTGGAAGCCGTAGGCCAGCGAAGCTAAACCCACCTCGGAAATGTTGTACGAAGGATATGAGAAAATTACCCACGGATGCGATGCGGCGGAATTAATTTCTCTTCATTTACATTGATGGAAAAAATAACGCAAGAGACGCAAGAGACGCAAGAGACACATTGATTTCTCTTAACAACATCTATTAGCGTCTTTAGCGTTGATTTCTCTTTAAATCGCTATCCCCCCAAATCCAATACCTTGGTACTCTCTTCCCCAAATTGACTAATCACGCGCACCGCTATTTTTTGATCCGGCCGGTTGAGGGTGATTGGGTGAGAAAGGTAGCCGTAAATGCGATCAAAAGCCTCTTCATCTATTTCGATTTTTAAGGTTTTTTGGGCCCGTTTACGCATGTTCAGTTTGACTTGGTTGCGTAACCCGGTTTTCCATTTCTTAAATTCCTGTTTTTCCCCACCGCAAAAAAAGACTTGTTTGACTATAAAATGACGGCCATCGTAATCATCATCTACCATCCAATAGACAATATCATGTAGATTCCGGGATAGCACTTGATCTTGAACGGGGTTGTAAATGTCTAAACCGCAAATTTCAACTTGAACTTCTTGGCCGGTTTGATGTACTTTAATATCCGGTTCGCCAATCGTCACAAATGAAGCCGCTTTTTTATCTTTTTTCAATAAACCCTTTTGCAATAAATCATCGTGCATACGCACCTTGGTGACTTCAAAATGCCCAGACGGGGTGCTGATATGCTCATTATTGATCTGGCTTTCAAAGGAAAAGCCGAGAATGATCAGCCACTCGGCATCATTGCGCTCGCGACACGCTTTGATCGCTTCATCAACCCCTTGTTTGCTCACAGTGCCAAATTGAGGGCCTATCAGAAAATAGGCCTTTTTCTCACCTTCAGCCGTTTCATAAAAACCTTGGGCATGTAAATAGCGACTGTTTAATCGCTCTATTCGGATAAAAAGGGCCTGTTCGTTTTTTAAACCATTTTTCACACCCGCCGATTTCAGATGTTCAAAAATGCTGTGTTCAAATCCTTCAATATCTTGATAAACGCGATGCTCAGCTTCCAACTCTTCCGGCGAAACCGGTTCAAAACTTTGCAAGGTTTCAAAAGTAAAAGGGCCGGCTACGCGAAATTTGTTTTGTTCGATTTGTGCTTGATCATACAAGATTTCTTCATCAGGTGGTTCATCTTTCGCGACGCATCTCATGGTGATGCGCGGTATCGTTTTATAAATAAACCCTTGACGAATATCTTCCCTTTTTGGATCATGTAATTTGTAATAAGGAAACACGGCCGTCATTAATCGCGTTTTCGCAATGTTTAAAGCAATACGGGAAGTGTCAATCGTTATCCAGCGACGGCCCCAGTTTTCAGCAACATAAGCCGTTGTTCCAGCCCCACAAGTCGGATCTAAAATCAGATCACCTGGATCCGTTGTCATCATCATGCAGCGTTGTATCACTCTGGTAAACGTTTGAACAATATAACGCTTCTTTTTTTCAGACAGTTGTTCAACCCATAAGTTACCAATCTCCGTTTTTGGAAAATCATCAAAATAATACTTATACCGAATCGTATTACCTTGAATCATTATCCGATTTTTTTCCGCCAACCTGTCCAATTTATCCTTGGCACTTCGCCAGCCTCTACCCGCTACCGGTTTAAAGATTTTACCTTTAAATTCAAAGGGTTGAGTTGTCGTATTCGCACCTGAACTGGATTGTAATTTTTCACAAGTAAATAGTCGTAAGCTCCTATCAACCTGATCAAGTGAGTTAACATGAACCGCCTCACCATTGTCTTGCTCTACCCAGCAAAATCGGTCCAGATCAAGTTCTTTCTCGGTATAAAGCTTATGGTATTTTAACTGATTAATATTTTTGGCATAAAACAGAATATAATCGTTTAAAATCGGTAAATTTCTAGCCCTAGTATTGCTGCGTGTTCTTAAGACGATGATAGAAACAAAGTGTTCACTACCAAACACTTCATCCATAACACAGCGTACCCAGTGCATATTTTCATCACAAATCTGTAAAAAACAAGCCCCACTTTCAGTCAGCAATGCTTTGGCAACAATCAATCGATCTCGCAAATAGCTCAAATAGGAATGAATCCCTAATTCCCACGTATCACGAAACGCCTTGATTTGCTCAGGTTCAATACTCAAATATCTATCAACGCCATCTTTGACATCCATATCCTGCATTCGCTGTTGCCAATTGGATTGATATTTAATACCATAAGGGGGATCGATATAAATCATTTGCACCGTTCCCGCCAACCCTTCCTGTTCCAATAAGGAAGTCATCACCAATAAACTATCGCCCTGAATCAAGCGATTGCGCCAACCGGCTTGATGTTGGTAATATTCAGACACCTGTTTTAAATCGACGTTATTCAAGCTATTACCAAATAACTCGTTGATGGCGGATTTTTCGCAATCCGCCGCTTTTTTGAAGCGATATAAGTTTTGCATCAAAACTTGAGGAGAAATCAGTTCATGGCGATACAAGGCGCGAATATCAACATCAAAGGTTTCTTCGTTATCCTCATCACCATATTTTTCTAGCCAAAACAATTCAGGATCTTGTCCACGATGAATAACGGGATTTATGGAAAATGTAGCTTTAGAATTTTTTTTCACAGTTCGATTGTTGATCTCATTACTGGCTTTTGATAAGGTGTGTCAACCCGTTGTTGCATTTTAAGGATTTGACTAGATGTTCATACCCATAAAACTCAAAACGGGCAAAAACTTATTTATAACGCAAGAGACGCAAGAGACGCAAAGATTTCAATTTATCTTGACAACTTCTTTAGCGTTTTTAGCGTCTTTAGCGTCTTTAGCGTTTATTTAAAATTCTGAAAGGAGAAAAATCATGTTATCCAAATCCTTTAAACTACTATCAACCTTATCAATCTTATTATGCGTATTGTCATTATTGCTCTCAAATGCTGCGCTTGCTGCCGCCATTAAAGAGATTGTCAAATGGGATTTTGATGTTGGAAATGAAACGGCTTCTACTGATATTAATACTGGAGCAATAGCTTCGAGTGCTGGTGTCAGCAATCAACTGTTTGAATCAGGTCAACCTGATACTGGAAAAGCTTGGCAATTCGATGAGTGGTCGATAACGACTACGCTTGATAGCTATTTTGAATTTCAAGTCGATTTAACCTGCTTTTCCAAAATCAAACTCGCTTTTGATGAGCGACGTTCAGCAACCGGTATCAGAAATTTTGAAATTCATTACAGTCTCAACGGTACTGATTTTAACGCGATTTCTGGCACAAGCACTCAGGTTGCGGATGATGAAAATTGGCGTTCACATAGCTTTGATTTAACCACTCTCCTCACAGAGATTGCTAATAATAAAAATCCCGTTTATTTCCGTATCTATGGTTACAATGCGGAAGATATCGCTGGTACTTGGCGAATTGACAATGTTGTCATCAGTGGGCCCGCAGTCTTGTATGTTGATGTCGATGCGACAGGTAGTAAGACAGAGAAAGGCTTTGATTGGGAGAATGCTTTTACCGATTTGCAATCTGCGCTGGGTTACAGTGGTAGTTGTCCTATTGATCAAATATGGGTTGCTCAGGGGACTTATAATCCGGGGAGTAATCGTACTGACACATTCCCGCTCAAAGACGGTATAAGCCTTTACGGCGGCTTTAACCCCCCAACCAACGAAGAAATTAGCCCGAAGGATACCCGCGTTGAAAAAAATGGGGCCAATACTATTCTCAGTGGTGAGATTGGTGCCAGTGGTGATAGTGATAACAGTTTTCACGTTGTGACGAGTGAGAGCAACGACAATACTGCTGTTCTCAATGGTTTTACCATTACAGCGGGTAATGCCAATGGCAGTGGTACGGATGAAAACAACGGTGGCGGCCTCTATAACAACAACGGTAGTCCCAAGCTGGTTAAAGTCACTATTAAAGACAATTCTGCTTCCAACCACGGTGGGGGGATGTATAACGATAACAGCAACCCGGTACTCAGCAATGTGACTATTAAAGACAATGTTGCTTCCAACGATGGTGGTGGGATCTATAACAACAATAGCAACCCCACATTCGATTGGGTGACATTGAGCAGTAATACAGCTTCCAATCATGGCGGAGGAATGTATAACGATAGCGGCAGTCCGACGCTAACAAATGTCACTTTTAGCTCTAATACGGCAACTAATGATGGCGGGGGTATGTATAACGATAACGGTAGCCAGCCTAACGTGAGTCAAGCGACTTTTAAAAGCAATACGGCGGCCAATGGTGGGGGAATGTATAACAACAGCAGCAGTCCTACGGTGAGCGGTAATCTCAGCGGAAATCAGGCAATCAATGGTGGCGGCATATACAACAGCAATAGCAACCCCAAATTGAATTGGGTGACATTGAGCAGTAATACCGCTTCCACTGATGGGGGGGGAATGTATAACGATAACGGTAGCCAGCCTAACGTGAGTCAAGCGACTTTTAAAAGCAATACGGCGGCCAATGGTGGGGGAATGTATAATGCAGATCGCAGTAGCAATCCTATTCCCGCCATCAAACGTGTGACATTTCAAGGTAATGAAGCAACTGGGGGTGATGGCGGTGGCATGTATAATGGCGATAGTAGCCTTTCGGCAATCAGCAATACGCTATTGAGTGGTAATCAGGCAAGTGGCAATGGTGGCGCTATCTATAACAAAAATCTGACGGCCCTCTTCAGCCAAGTCACCTTAAGCGGCAATAAAGCCACTACCAGCGGCGGCGGTATCTATAATGACAGTAGTGACAGTAGTACTACCCTGACTGTGAACAACAGTATCCTGTGGAAAAATGGGGATAGTGGTGGTATTGATGAATCAGCACAGATTCATACTGACAGTGGTGGCACAACCCAGGTTAATTATTCCATCGTGGAAGGTGGTTGGGCGGGAGTAGGCACAGATAATCTGGCAGGTGATCCAGTGTTTATTACCTCTATTACTACGCCCGGAAAAACAACAATTGGTGATTTTCAATTAAAAAACACTTCGCCGGCGATTGATACGGGTTTAAACGATAATGTGCCCAGGGGTGCCAGTACGCCTGAAGCGGATTTAAAGGGCAAGACGCGCATTATTCGAACAACTGTCGATAGGGGAGCCTATGAAGCACAAGCGCCATCAGTCTCCAAAATCACTTGTGGTAATCCCAGTTCGTGTGGTAGTACCGATTATCCCCAGAATGTTGATACGGTTAACTTCACTGTTCAATTTGAGCCAAAGGTTAAAGGGGTTGATAAAGACGATTTTGCTCTGGAGACAACGGGCAGTCTCGCAGCGACTATTGAATCCGTTTCTCATGACGGCAGTACTTTAGACACCACTTACACCGTCACCGTCAAAATCGATGCGGATAGTGAAGGCACTTTACAATTAAAGCTTGATGATGATGATTCGATTACGAATGAATATGATATCCCGCTAGGCAATACAGGAACAGGTAATGGAAATTGTCCGGATACTTGTGATCCAAATGAAAAATACACGATTGACAGTAAACCACCGACGGTTGCTATCGAACAAGATACCAGTCAAGCTGATCCCACGAAAGAGTCAACGATTAACTTTAAAGTCGTTTTCAGTGAAAAAGTAACCGGTTTCACAGAGAGTCATGTCACGCTCAGTGGCACAGCAGGTGCAACCACAAAGGTAATTACTGAAATAGCGCCAAAGAACAAGACAACCTATAACGTTGCTGTCAGTGGCATGACAACGGATGGTACTGTTATTGCGACTATTGCGGCCGGTGCGGTTACCGATGTCGCGAATAACAATAATCTCGCCAGCACCAGTACGGATAACGTTGTGAGTTATGATACGACTTCTTCAACGCCAACGGTTGATATTGTTGATATCAGCCCCGATCCTCGCGAAAACAGTGTGAGTATCATAACCATTCAATTCAGTGAAGCGATAACGGGTTTTGACATCAGTGATCTCAGTTTGACGCTTGATAGTGATAGTAATTTGTTTCTTGGCGAAAAAAAGCTGACCACTACTGATAACACCACTTGGAC
>JAYQWI020000524.1:0-2020 GCA_035871815.2 Candidatus Parabeggiatoa communis | reverse complement strand
TTTAGATCGGGTTGATAGTTTGACTTACACCGCACCCTTGTTTTTTCATTTTGTTTATTATTTGCATTATTGAAGCCGGATGGTGGGCAACAAAAACACGTTATCCACCCTACATCGCTGATTGTCATGATTTACACTGATTATACTTAGCATCGTCATAAATTGCGCTTTTTTACCTCTAACGGCCAACAGCGTTTTTTGCCCCAATTTTTGTTTGCCTCAACTTTTGTCTGAAAAGGATTTATATCTTTAGGACTTACGCATTGACAGATTTTAACTTTTATGCTTTCGCTGAAATACCAAGGGTTTAAAACGGTGACTGATAACTCAAACATGAGATTTTTGACCCTTTTTATTTTGTGTGATATGAATGCCAAGCAATTGATTTTTATAGAGAATATATTTTTATCAATTTGTCAATGCGTAAGTCCTAATCTTTATCACATTTCTGTTTTATGGGGATTTATAGCGTTTCCCGATTGAATAAAGTACACTTCGCCTTCGCAAAATAAATTTGGAACGTAAAAAGCACGGCAAAATAAATTTGGAACGTAAAAAGCCGGGCAAAATAAAGTTATTGGATTTTGCGACGAGCAAAATTGATAATGACCCTGTTGAACTGTTGAACTCTATTTTCGAGTAATTATATTTGTATCATTGCAAGTTTATATAGACCACAAGATACTTTTATATGTAACGGCTATGTTTTTTCCCTACACACAGATATGCCGGCTCTAAGGGAAAGTCATCAGGCAATGAATCAAGCACTTTTCTATGTGATCTAATACGTGCCATCAGTTCTGATTCACTGATAGGAACGACCTTACTGACTTTCTTAGTTGTTGAGTTGACATTGCCCATTTTTGAAGTCAATGCGGGTTGGTCTCTAGCTTTATATATCATGTTGACCTCCACTTAGGTTTAAGTAGTTAATTAATCCAAGGTGCGATACAAGTATGATGGATGATCCTTACCATCGGTACCCTTTATATAAGTAAAGCCCTCCTGTCCCTTATAATAGTTTATGAGTTCTGGAAAGGGTTCCATAATGAATAATTTTTTAGCCTGTAGCAGAATACCATAATTCATGCCCACCTTGATTGTAATGGGTACAATTCTCTTTCGTAAAATGGTGGGTCGATCAGCTCTTCCTTCAATAAAATTGATTCTAACCAATGTTTTAGCGCGAGACGGTTTACCTATAGCTAATCCCATTAATTCATTTTGATACAAGATAGCGACTTCAAATCGTTTGGTGTTTTTCCGGTATTTTTTGACTATTTTAACCCAATCCCAATCGACCATTCTATATGGCCAATTTTGGTAAGCCTCAAGTGCGTAATCCTCAATGGGTTTTAAGATAACATCAGACGGAATAATATTCGCTTGAGCTTGTAGATAGGAAAAGTTTCGTATTTTTTGATACTTATTTTCAAGTGCTTGCTTTAGTGAAAACATATTTTATCCATTCAATTGAGTTAATGAATTGAGTTAATGCCATTAAGTAATTGAGTTAATGCCATTAAGTTATACTGTTCACCATTTTTTACCCCAGTTTTTGTTTGCCTCAACTGGGGCAAAAAACGCTGTTGGCCTTTAAAACCAAAAAGCGCAATTTATGATGGTGCCAAGTATATGTAGTATAACACACACATAATTAACACACACAATTAACACACACAATTAACATGTTACGTTGGCTATTTTTTGCATTGGTGGTACGTCCACTTATTTTGATCGTAATTGGCTTGAATATTCGTCACCGTGAGCGTTTGCCTCACGAGGGGCCGGCGATAATCGTTGCTAATCACAACAGTCATCTTGACACACTGGTATTGATGAGCCTTTTTCCCCTAAAGCGTTTATCGCAAATTCATCCCGTCGCGGCGGCCGATTATTTTTTGCGTAATCGTCTCTTAGCCTGGTTTGCTCTGCGTATCATTGGCATTATTCCCATCGCACGAAAAATGCAAGCCCATAAGGATCCCTATGAAGCCGCTTACACCGCTTTGTCAGAAGG
>JAYQWI020000523.1:0-2248 GCA_035871815.2 Candidatus Parabeggiatoa communis | reverse complement strand
AAACGCAAACTGAAAGCTGTCAACAACAATTGGCTCAAGTTCAAAAAAGCAGCACTCGGAAGATACAAAGGCTACCCGTTATCTCTGAAAAAAGCGATTTTGAAATCTTTCAAGATACCTTAGCCGATGGCAGTTTAGGCCCAGAAATGGTCGTGATTCCGGCTGGTACGTTTCGCATGGGTGATATTCAGGGTGTTGGATTCAGTAATCAACAGCCCGTGCATGAGGTTTCGGTGGCGCGTTTTGCGATGGGGCGGTATGAAGTGACAGTGGGTGAATTTCGTCAGTTTGTCGAAGCGACTGGGTATAAAACGGATGCAGAAAAGGGAGACGGTTGTTATGTCGGTTTCAATAAACAGAAAGAATTAAACTGGCACAATCCGTCTTTTTCTCAAACCAATAATCAGCCTGTTATTTGTGTTTCTTGGAATGATGTCACAGCTTACGCGGAATGGTTAAGTGAACAAACTGGACAGCAATATCGTTTACCGACTGAAGCGGAGTGGGAGTATGCCGCTAGGGCGGGAACAGAAACCAAGTATTGGTGGGGGGATGAGATGGGTTCTAACAACGCTAATTGTCGGAATAGTTCTTGTGATGATAGCTTTAAATATACAGCCCCTGTTGGTTCTTTTGAACCGAACCCTTTTGGCCTATTTGATGTGTCAGGGAATGTGTGGGAATGGACGTGTTCGGAATATGAGAAAAAATATAGCGGAAAAGAGCAATCTTGTCTGAATAAAAGTGAGGCTAATGACGGAAGCCTTTTCGTTTTGCGCGGCGGCTCGTGGAGCAACGGTGCCATGAGGAGGCGCTCGGCGTCCCGCGACGGGGATCAGCGGTCTTTCCGTGACAGTATCTACGGTGCGCGGCTTGCCAGGAAATTGTAACTCTTTTATCTTTTTCCTTTTTCCCTTTTTTCCCTTTTTTCCTTTTTTTCTTTTTTTTCTTTTTTCTTTTTACGGAAAGGCTGAGGTTCTTGGGGAAAGCTGAGGGGTTTGGGGTGTGGGGGTTTTCGGCCCGCGTCCTGCGCGGGCCGCGATTTTTTTTCAGGGTATTTGCATGTTAATAGTAAGGTTATTGAGTGAGCTAATGATTTGCAATTGAGTACAACTAATTAGTACAGCGACACTTCGGATAAACGAATTTTGTCAATCGTGTTGTTTAGTCAATCCGTTGTCTTATTGAAAGGGATAGAGGCTTTTCTACCCAAAAAGTTAAATAAAGCTAACAAATTAATTCGTTTATCCCCGTAATTAGTTGTACTCCATTTACGGATTTATTCTGAGGTGTTTTGATAAGATAATCGAAACGCGATAGATTGTTTTGTTTGCCCTGTAATTGGAACTGGCCCACTCACCAATCCGCTCACTCCCCTGATCCGTTGTACTAAATGAATGTAATCACGTCATCCGTTGTACTCATGGTTAGGTTGTGATGTTTTCTAAACGCATTTTTTTGGGCCCTTGGGGTATCTCCATTGAAGTAGCGCGTTTGGCCGCAAAAAAAGACAAAATGAAATCATTTTCTTGTAATAATGTCAACTCATTCAATGCGTTAAATTCAATTGTTAGACAATATTTCGTAAAATGCAAAACATCAATAAAGGTCAAAAAAATGTCTGAACAAAAACGCTACCATGCCTTCATTTCCTACAGCCGCCAAGATAGCCGTGATTTTGCTATAAAACTCCAAAAAAACTTAACCGCGCAAGGCTTTGATATTTGGCTAGACTTACACGATATCAACGCAGGTGATGATTTTCAAAAGCGCATTGACACGGCCATCGAAAACGCACAGCGTCTCATTTATATTATTTCACCGGGCGCGGTTAATTCAGAATATTGTGCTAAAGAATTGGCATTAGCCGTTGAACTCAATAAGCCCATTATTCCTCTCATCCATCGCCCCCTGAAAGACAAAGGGGATCGGGCACTGATCTGTTCACACCTCCAGAAACACAATCAATTAAATTTCCGTGAGGATAAAGTCGATTTTGATCACGCTTGTGAGCATGTCGTCGCGGCCTTAAAATTGGAAAGCGATTATATGGCACAGCATACCCGCTTTTTAACCCGCGCTTTGGATTGGCAAAGACAGGGCAAAAGTTTCCGATATTTGTTAGTCGGGGAGGAACGTCAACAGGCCGTTAAATGGTTAATGACGGCGTTTGATCAATCAGCCTTGTCAGGGCCCACGGATTTGCACTGTGAATATATCTCGATGAGCAGTCAATACTCGGATAATC
>JAYQWI020000522.1:0-2944 GCA_035871815.2 Candidatus Parabeggiatoa communis | reverse complement strand
CCTGCCTTTATCTGGCCAAAGAAACCAGTGGTTTTGTCACCGGACAAGTCATTCATGTTAATGGCGGCTCATATATGGGTTGATCTGAAAGTGATACCAACCTTCTTAAATTTGTCTAGCTCGGAGTGCAAACTTTAGTTTCCAAATGAACAGATAACGCTTAATTCTGTCACATTTTACCTTACTCACGCAAATACGCAAAGACGGCTTCGTCTCAAGATTAATTGACTTCGCGTCTCGATGCGGCTTTGCGTGAGCACTTAGATCAATATGACAGAATTAAGCACAAGTTTTTATATTTCCAAAAAAATCGGTTGACTCTAAACCAAGACAGGTTTGGCAAAGCTTTTGCCAAAATTCTTATCAAGAATACTCTAAAATCAAGTTTGCGTATGTTATTAGATCTTGGCATTGTGTTTTCGGTTTATATGGGGGTAAAGCTTTATAAAAAACGCAAAGCATCCTCAAAAAAAGATGTCGTTGTTAAACCGGGGAAAGCATTTAAAAAACAACAAGATACAAACTTTAATGAAGTACAGGCAAAACACTATTTTAAAATAAGTGCTTTATCCACAGGACTAGCCGCAATAAGACAAGTAGCAATTTATTCAGCTATAGCCCCTTTAAGTTTAGTTTTCTTCACTTATACGGCTATGCCCTATATTCAACAGGTTGAAAAATCGCTGAAAGCACGGAAAATTAATGGATATGTCCTTTTTTTTATGGCCGATGCGTTAACGCTTGGGATAGGCCAATATTTTGCTGCCGCTTTAGGTGTCTGGCTGATTCATTTTGGTAGATATACCGTTGAAAAAGCTAAAGAACAGTCTCAAAATATGCTCATTAATGTTTTTGATCAGCAATCTCGCAACATCTGGATTTTAAAAGATAATGTTGAAATAGAAATCCCTCTGGAAGATATCAAATTCAATGACATTCTTGTTGTCAATACGGGAGAGGTGATTCCGGTTGATGGTCTGATTACTGACGGCATGGCAATGATTGATCAACACACCTTGACAGGCGAATCACAACCTGCTGAAAAGGGACTCGGTGAACAAGTATTCGCCTCTACGATTGTGCTCAGTGGTCGAATTTTTATTCAGGTGGAAAAATCAGGACAAGACACGATAATTGCTAAAATCGGTGATATTTTAACTCACGCTATTGATTTCAAAAGCAGCTTACAGTTGAAAGGAGAAGAGTGGGCGAATCAGATGACGCTTCCCCTGCTGGGAATAGCCAGCGCGACTTTAGTTCTCATGGGGCCGGTGAGTGCAATCGTTCTCGTTAATGCCCATATTGCAAATCGTATTAGAGTATTTGCCTCACTGGGTACATTGAACTATCTCAACGTTGCTTCTCATAATGGCATCCTTGTTAAAGATGGACGTGTTCTTGAAAGCTTGATAAAAGTGGATACAGTACTTTTCGATAAGACGGGCACGCTCACATCAGCCCAACCAGAAATCAAACGGATTATTGTTTGTCATCAGTATCAAGAAAATGAGTTATTAGCTTATGCGGCAGCCGCTGAACGTAAATTGACACACCCGATTGCCAAAACCATCCTTAACAAAGCCAACGACTTAAAGCTGACTTTGCCAAAAATAGAGGATTCAAAATACAAAATTGGTTATGGCATCACGGTAAACATTGAAGACAAAATCATTCGGGTGGGCAGTCTTCGCTTTATGAAAATGGAAGGCCTTGTCATTCCTAATAAAATAGAAGAAGCTGTAGAATGTGCCCAGACCCAATCTCATTCTCTTGTGATGGTGGCTATCAATGATCGCGTCCAAGGTGCTATTGAAATGCAGCCTTCAATACGTCCAGAAGTCAAAGACATTATCAGTGGCTTACGGCAGCGTGGCATCAAACATATTGCCATCGTCTCAGGTGATCATAGGCAACCGACCCAATCTTTGGCGGAAGAACTGGGTATGGATAGTTACTATTATGATATTTTGCCAGAAAACAAAGCCGAGATTGTGGAACAACTTCAAAAAGAAGGGAGATCAATCTGTTTTGTTGGAGACGGCATCAATGATGCGATTGCCATGAAAAAAGCGCACGTCTCCGTTTCCTTACGAGGAGCCACCTCCCTGGCTACCGATTTAGCACAAGTCATCTTAATGGATGGCAGCCTATCTCACTTGTGTACGCTCTTTGATATTTCAAAAGATTTGGAGGCTAACTTGCAAAAGAGTCTTAAAATTAGCCTTGTTCCGACAGTCACTAACATGGCAGGTGCTTTCGTGTTAAATTTTGGTATTGTCACAGCGTTTCTTGTCAGCCACACTATTTTCCTTTTTGGTTTAAATAATGCCATGCAGCCCTTAAAACAAATTCCCAATGATAAAAGCGAAAAAGACACTCAACCAGACCGTCTGAGACAGCAACAACGCTTAGAAGTTGCACAGTGGAGAAATGATTGAGAATCAAAACCCTAAAAAGGAGACAACCACCCAAACATGATCTCAAACCCCCAAAGAAACCACATTCGCCTAGCCCTAGAACAAGCTACTGTCAAAATTTTGACCAATCCGGGCGACTTCAAAGGCACGGGCTTTTTTATCAACTCTGATGCTTATATTTTAACGGCCTGGCATTGCCTTGTACCCGATATCAACTGTGGTTCGACTATCACCGTTTCTACAACATTCAAAGGTGTTTTGTATGAGTTTTAATATCAGCATGTTTTCTGGCAGTACTGATTTAGATGATGCGCTGACTCTCTTAGCCCAAACGGCGATGGGTTTACCTAGAGATTCTAGCCGATTTACTTTAGAACAAGCGCATGAACACTGTTGTTCTGTTGAAGGTTATCATCAGTTATTACAGACTGCTGAGCGTTTTCAGATTGCGCCTGAAACGCTACTGGGCCGAGAGCAATTGGATCGTTTATTTCGGGATGAATTGCTTTCAAGAAAAGCACTCCGCA
>JAYQWI020000521.1:0-4548 GCA_035871815.2 Candidatus Parabeggiatoa communis | reverse complement strand
TTGTGACGCTTTCATGACGCTGGCAAAATCCAGAACATCAGACCCCATCATGCCAGTAACCGTAACGCTATGACTGGCCGTATAGGTACTGGTTGTCTTGTGGCTCGGAAAGCGGGTTGATTCGCTGCGAGTAAGGAGAGGGGCAAGCAATTGGGGATAACGTCTTTCCAAATCCGCCACTTTGGCTTTCGCACCCCAGCGAGCATAACCATAATAGGCCTCTGTCATATAGGTTTGAGCAATTTTTTCTTTACTCCAACCCAGATAAAAGCGGGCTGCTATTTCATTGGCAAGTGCCTCTTCTTGAAGAAATTCGTTTTCTTTAGCCCCAGCAATGGCGCGGTCATAGCAATCCATTGCCTCAACATATTCACCAAGAACGCGATGCCGCTCAGCTTCCACCAAGTCAAATTTATGTTGGTAATTCATCGGCGCATGAGTGGCCCATTCCTGCATTTGTTTTTGATTCGTTCGTACTTTCTCAAGGTAGGCCTGTTGTTGTTCTTGGTCAACTTCAGAATACACAGCCAATCGCGCCAAAGAGTCGCAAAGATAATAGACAGGTGTCGCTCCCATAACGAAATTAGCTACCACATAAGGTTCAGCAATGGTGATATGCTCAATGGTTTGAAAGTAGTTTTGAAACAGATAAGAGAGAAAGACTTTTTGAAAATACAAATAATATAAAGCCATCAAATCATTTTGTTGTTGATGAAACGGCAACATCTGTTTTTCATTGTACGCTTCTCCAATAAGAAGAACGGGATTGTCAGCTTGTCCCAGCAAATTCAATACTGCTTGTCGATGGATTTCATTATAATTAACAGAGTCTTCTTGCTTAAGTTGACGGAAAGCATCAGTATAAGTTGCCATTTCACGTTCTAGAGCGACCAGTTCCTGACCGCTATAATATGAAGTGACACCGTATTGAACAGCACAATAGGTAGCCCCTTGAAAATCCCCAAATTCCAAGCCACTTTGATAGCCTTCTTGGGAATATTTCAGAGTTTGCTTGACATGAACTTTCCAATGAGCCAGACAGCTTTCAACGACATCATATACTTTTGCCTTGAATTGGTTGGCGTTTAACTTATTTAATAGATTTAAAGCCAGTTGTGCAAATTGATAGCCCATTTCAATATCACCCACAATCATCCCATAAATTGCATAACCATAGGCAGAATCAGGGGTGTTACCATAGTTGATTGATAACTGAACCTGTTTACACACTAGAAGAGGCAAAAATTCAGGCGCAACTTCATAGGCAGCTGCTGAAATAACCGAGATGATTCGCATAGCCGCCTGCATGTCTTTGGCAATCATCATCGGCAAGTCACACAGTGATTCAATCGGTTTACCCTCCCAAGCAGACTGGGTTTCTTGTAAGTAAAGCTCAATGTCTTGTTCGCTGGGTTGATCTGGAAACTCGACTCCTAATTCTTTTAGAACGGGTAATGCCATTTCGATGGCTTTGAGTTGCTGGTTTTGGGCTAACTGTACTTGAATCTGGATTTCGTAAATTTTCACCTTATCCAGCAAAGTTCGCGCATTTTTCAAGATCATTTCAGTTAATTGCGCTTGTCGCGCAAAGTCACCACTGAGATAGGCAGCCTCGGCAGCCAAATTATAGAGAGCCAACGTTAAGTCATATTGAGTCTGCCAGCTATGAGCTGATAACAGTTCCAGTCCCACGGTTAAGTAACGACTTGCGGCAACATA
Organism: Candidatus Parabeggiatoa communis; assembly: GCA_035871815.2. Taxonomy (GTDB): domain Bacteria; phylum Pseudomonadota; class Gammaproteobacteria; order Beggiatoales; family Beggiatoaceae; genus Parabeggiatoa; species Parabeggiatoa communis. The sequence continues at coordinate 2,829 of JAYQWI020000521.1, read as the reverse complement.
AGCAGTAGACGCTTTTGCTTTATGTCCCGCTTTTAAATTCAGTTGTACCAGCTCATCTCGCTCAATTTGCTCAGTTATTAAGGAAACGCCCAGATTCAACTGGTTGACAATATCAAATAGGTTATCATCAAGTGCCTGTTCATGAGTATTACTTTTCAGTAATTGCCCAATTTTGAGATGGGTTGCGGGTTTCTGTGCTTCTGTGATCAGAGAATAAGCGGCTTGTTGTACCCGATCATGCAAAAACTTGTAAGGCACTGATAAGTTTTGCCTATCAGTCGCTTCAGTCGCGTCTTCGGAGGCCTGAAAAAACTTGTACACCTCGTTAATCGGTATAACCAGCCCTTCCTGCAAGGCCTTCCATAAATCGGTTGCCGTTTCGGCTTGGGATTTTTCGTACACAATGGCGAGCATTGCTAAGTCAAATTGGTTGCCAATACAAGCGGCGAGTTTCAAAACATGCTGGGTAGTCACGGGCAATTTTTGTAATTGATGGGCCATAAATTCAACCACATCATCGCTAACGCTTAGCAATTTAACTTGGGTCAGATCACATTGCCAATAGCCACAGTTCAAGTCAAATGTAATCAATCCCTCTTCATGTAGAAATTTGAGAAATTGATTGGTAAAAAACGGATTGCCTTGGGTTTTCTGAACCACCAATTCAGTCAGTGGCATTGCATTTTCTGAAGGGCAGCTGAGCGTATCGGCAATCAAACGGTTCAGATCAGGTGGGTCAAGTGGTCCAAGGGTGATTTGATTCACCAAAGCCTCGGTTTTTCTGATCTCCTCTAGCGTCAAGATAAGGGGATGGGCTGGACTGACTTCGTTATCCCGATAAGCGCCCATCAAGAGCAAATAATGATTGTCAGTTTGACCCATTAAGGATTGGAGCAATTTCAAAGAGGCTGAATCGATCCATTGCAAGTCATCCAAGAAAATCACCAGCGGATGTTGGGCCGTGCTAAACACATTAATGAAGTGGTGAAACACCATATTAAAGCGATTTTCAGCCGCACTGCCTTCCAATTCGGATATGATGGGTTGTGGGCCAATAATGTGCTCTAATTCGGGAATCACTTCAATGATGACTTGTCCATTTTCTCCCAAAGCCGCCCCGATCTGGTTTTTCCACGCTTGTACTTGCTCGGCACTTTCGGTTAGCAGTTGCCGCATCAGCGTTTGAAACGCTTGCACAAACGCTGAAAAGGGAATATCACGCTTGAATTGATCAAATTTGCCTTTGATGAAATAACCCCGTTGTCGCACAATCGGTTTATGCACTTCATTGACTAAGGCGGTTTTGCCTATCCCAGAGAAACCCGCTACCAGCATCATTTCAGTCCCCCCTTCACTCACCCGTTCAAAGGCGGCCAGCAAGGTAGCGACTTCGGTTTCTCGTCCATAGAGTTTTTCGGGAATTTGAAAACGATCCGAAATATCGCGTTGCGCGAGTGAAAAGGGCTTAATTTTACCCGTGTTCTCCCATTGTTGTTGGCAGTGCTCCAAGTCGTATTTCAGGCCCAACGCACTTTGATAACGTTCTTCAGCCGTTTTCGCCATTAACTTCACAATCAAGTCATTGAGTGTCTGCGGAATGGCGTGATTGATTTGCATGGGGGGCGTGGGCGTTTGAGCAATGTGACAATGCACTAATTCCATCGACTCTTCTGATTGGAAAGGCAATCGCTCGGTCAGCAGTTCATAAAAAGTAACACCCAATGAATAAAAATCGGTGCGATAGTCAATGCCGCGATTCATGCGCCCCGTTTGTTCTGGGGACAAATAAGCCAGTGTGCCTTCTAAGACATTAGGACTTTGAATTTCTTGGGTTTCTCGGGGTAAGAGGCTGGAAATACTGAAGTCAATCAGTTTAACCTGCTTGGTTTCGGGGTGAATCAGAATATTGTGCGGTTTGATGTCCTTATGAATCACTCGGTTTTGATAGAGGCCTTCTAAGACTTTGACAATCGCTATTGCGATATTGAAAAACGCTTCCAAGGTCAGTGGATTTGCAGTCATATACTCTGAAAGAGCAATGGCACCCACCTCTTCCATAATCAGGGCAAAGCCATTGTTATAATTTTCAAGGGCATAGGGATGGATAATCCCATCCAGCTCAAGATTTTTGGTAATGGTGTATTGATTGCGAAACTGCACCAATTCATTGAAACTGGGATAGTCATTCTTGAGGAATTTAATGACAACGGGTTTTTGATCCGTTTCTCGTTGTCCCCGATAAATCAAGGTTCTGGTACCATCGTAGAGCTTTTCCGTCATACGATAGCCCAATAGGGTAGGTGTTGTTTCTGTCATGTTCAATTATCAGTTATCAGTTATCAGTTATATTGTGGGGTATTTTAAGAGATTCTCTTCAACACAGAGTATCATAGAGTTTAACAAGGATTGTATATAATAAAGGATTTAATAAAGGATTTTAGGAATATCAAAAAAATAAATTATCCCGCAGGGCTACTCTATGCACACAAATATTATGTAACAAACTGTCGGCTCACGCAGAGCCGCCGAACCGCAGAGAATGAGAGAAATTAAACAAACCGCCTTAGATTGCCTTTTGGGATTTTTTTTTTTGGAACTTCCTTAGTTCGATTTTAGTAAGAGCGCATTCCCAAAAAAAGGGTCATTATCAATCTTGCTTGTCGCAAAATAAATTTTGCACTCCAATCGCGCCGAAGCAAAATAAATTTTGGACTCCAATCACACTGAGGCAAAATAAATTTTGCACTCCAATCGCGCCGTCAAGATTTATCTTGATGACCCTTTTTTTAGAAATGCGCCCTTTGAGTAAAGGCCGATAGAGGAACTTTT
>JAYQWI020000520.1:0-9129 GCA_035871815.2 Candidatus Parabeggiatoa communis | reverse complement strand
TATATAGAGATGAGATGAAATAAAAAAAATGAAAAATGTGTTCCTTTTTTCGATAGAAATAGATTATGATTAAATAATCATATCACATTTATAGGCTCAAATAGGGTATGACGGTTGTCTTATGTGTTAAGTTGTGTTTTTTATACCCCTATAAATATTTAGGTTAAAAAGGAGAAACCCATCATCATGACTCTTCCTGGTTATCTTATCATTAATCAAATTTACCAAAGTACTCATTCGTTGGTTTACCGTGCCATTAAAAATGAAACTAATCAACCCGTTATTCTCAAAGTACTCAAACAAGACTATCCCTCGCCCGAAGAATTAATGCGCTATCAGCAAGAATATGACATCACACGTCGTTTAGCTCATTTGGAGGGCGTTATCAAAACCTACAGTATTGAAAAACATCAAAATACACTGGTAATGTGCCTAGAGGATTTTGGCGGCGAATCTTTAAAACATTGGCTTACAGAACGTTCATTTAGCCTTTCGGAATTACTCACGTTTACTATCACGGCCAGCGATATTTTGGGTAAGATTCATCAACAACATATTATCCATAAAGATATTAATCCGAGCAATTTTATTTTTAATCCCAACACTGGCGTACTTAAAATCATTGACTTTGGCATTTCTACCCAATTATCACGGCAACATCTAACCCTTAAAAATCCTAATGTCTTAGAAGGCACACTCGCCTATATCTCACCTGAGCAAACCGGGCGTATGAATCGCGCCCTTGATTATCGCACTGATTTTTATGCGCTGGGGATGACTTTTTACGAATTGTTCACCCATCGTTTACCCTTTAAAAGTGATGATGCGATGGAATGGGTACATTGCCATCTCGCTAAACAACCGCCCCCCCCTAACCAATTTAATTCAGACTTGCCTCCCGTCATTTCAGATATCATCATGAAATTGTTGGAAAAAACGGCTGATGCTCGTTACCAAAGTGCTTGGGGCATCAAAGCCGATTTACAGGCGTGCCAAGTTGCTTTGCACGAAAAGGGTAAAATCGTCTCATTTACTTTAGCTCAACAAGATATTTCTGAACGATTTCAACTCCCCGAAAAACTTTATGGGCGAGAGCAGGATATAGCCAGTCTATTAACCGCCTTTGCTAGAGCCAGTCAAGGTGATAGCGAAATGATGCTTGTTGCGGGCTATTCGGGTATTGGTAAATCGGCCTTGGTACAAGAAATTTATAAACCCATTACCGAAAAACGCGGTTATTTTATCGCGGGTAAATTTGATCAACTCCAACGCAATGTGCCTTATAGTGCTGTTGTCATTGCTTTTCAAGATTTAGTGCGTCAACTCTTGACAGAAAATCAGGCACAATTAACACAATGGAAAGACAAAATATTAGCCGCACTGGCTTCCAATGGACAAGTCATTATTGAGGTGATTCCAGAAATTGAACTGATTATTGGGGCACAACCCTCAGTGCCAACACTTGCCCCAACTGCCGCGCAAAATCGTTTTAACTTGGTTTTTCAAAACCTGATTCATGTCTTTTGTCAGCCAGAACATCCTCTTGTCATTTTTTTGGATGATTTACAATGGATAGATTCTGCCAGTTTGAAATTGATGGCGTTCATCATAGCGCAAAGCCACTATTTATTTTTAATTGGCGCTTATCGGGATAATGAAGTGGATGCTGTTCATCCCTTGATGTTAATGTTAGCAGACTTACAAAAAACCGATATCCCAATCCAAAGGCTAAGCCTGACACCATTAGCTTTGCCAAACGTTAATCAATTTATTGCAGATACTTTAAATAATACACTAGAAAAAACAGCATCGCTTGCACAGTTAGTCCAAATTAAAACCGGTGGTAACCCTTTTTTTATGGGTGAATTTTTAAAAACGTTGTACACTGAAAAATTATTAAATTTTGACTTTCAACAAGGTGGGTGGCAATGGGATTTAGCACAAATCCGGGCGAGAAATATCACGGATAATGTCGTTGATTTAATGGCCGAGAAGATACAAAAACTGAGTGAAAAAACCCAACAAGTCTTAAAAATAGCCGCTTGCATTGGCAACCCGTTTCAGTTACCTGTTATCACTTCAACGCAAAATAGTTTACGTCGAAATCAGTTATCTATCACAAATGAGAACCAAGGGTTGATGTTAAAAGATGATATCATTGCCTTACAACAAGCCGTTGCAGAAGGTTTGATTATCCCGGTAGGTGATGAAAAATTGAGAACGAATCTAGGCAACCTGAATACTGAATACAAATTTGTGCATGATCGTATTCAACAAGCGGTTTATTCACTCATTCCAGACAAAGAAAAACAACTGTTGCATTGGCAAATTGGTCAGAATTTGTTGGTAAATATCCCCCAAAGACACCAAGAGCAAAAAATATTTACCATTGTTGATCAACTCAATGCCGGTATTGAATTAATTCATCACTCCTCACCTGAATCACTTGAAAAAGTTGAACAGATTTCCATCGCCCAATTAAATCTCATTGCGGGTAAAAAGGCAAAAGCCTCTGCGGCCTATCAAGCCGCTTTTAATTACTTAACCGTCGGTATTGGCTTGTTAGATAAGTCGCATTGGCAAACTCAATATGATCTCATACTAGCACTCTATGTCGAAGCAGCCGAAGCGGCCTATTTGAGTGCTAACTTTGAACCCATGGAAGAGTTACTTGAGGTGGTGTTGCAAGAAGCTAAAACATTGCTTGATACCGTCAAAGTCTATGAAATTCGAGTCCAGTCATATATCACACAAAATAAAATGTTGGAGGCGGTTGAAATTGGTTTACACGTTTTAAAACTGTTGGAGGTGTCTTTACCTAAAAATCCCAATCAACTGCAAATTATCCTTGGCTTGTTGCAAACCAAAATCACTTTGGGCAGAAAACGTATTGAAGACTTAGCCAATTTACCGGAAATGACTGATCCTTATCAATTGGCGGCTATGTGTATTCTATCAAGTATCGATACAGCAGCCTATATCGCTGTTCCAAAGATATTTCCGCTACTGGTATTTAAACAGATCCATTTATCGGTTAAATATGGCAATACGATTGTTTCGGCTTATGCTTATGCCACTTATGGCTTGATTCTTTGCGGTGTTGTGGGCGACATTGAGGCCGGTTCTCAATTCGGAAAACTGGCTTTAACGCTGTTAGAACGCTTTAATCTTAAAGAATTTAAAGCTAAAATTCTCTATGCCGTTAATAATTTTATAAGACATTGGAAAGAACATCCTAAAGACACTTTGTCCTCCATGCTCATGGCCTATCAAGCTGGATTAGAAACAGGCGATATGCAATTTGCGGCTTATGCCGTGATGGCTCACCCGATTACTTCATATCTCACTGGTCAACAACTGGCCACAGTTGAAAAAGCAATCATGGCCGATTTTAATAGTGAGATTATGAGACAACTTGAGCAAGGTGCCGGTTTGCATCTGCGTCAAATTTATGGACAACTGCTTCTCAACTTAATGGGGAAAAGTGACGATCCTTGTTGTTTAAATGGTGAACGTTGTGATGAGCAGAAAGTGTTACCGCTTTATTTGGCATCCAATAATCTCAATGCACTGGGCTATTTTTATTACAACAAACTGACACTCTACTCTCTTTTTCAGGATTACCCGCGCGCAATGGAAGCCGCTAACCAGACAGAAAAATACTTAGAAGGGATCATAGGCTTTATGTTAGTACCCCTCTTCTATTTTTATGATTCTCTTGTCCGATTAGCCATGTTGCCTAGTCTCCCAAAACCTGAGCAAAAATTCTGCCTAAAAAAAGTCAAGGCTAACCAGAAAAAAATTAAAAAATGGGCACATCATGCGCCCATGAACCATCTGCACAAATTTTATTTGGTCGAAGCAGAACGGCATCGTGTCTTGGGTAAAAATAAAGAGGCGAGAGAATATTATGATCAAGCCATTGCCTTAGCACACAAGCATGAATACTTGAACGAAGAAGCTTTAGCCAATGAATTAGCCAGCAAATTTTATTTCGCCAGAGGGCAAAACAGTTTAGCTAATTACTATCTGCACGAAGCCCATTATGCCTATTCACGGTGGGGTGCCGTGGCTAAAGTGAAAGACTTAGAGAAACGCTACCCGCAATATTTCACAAAAACAGCTTCGGTGTCCAATCAGCACGTCACCATGATGGCAAACCTCAGTAACGGAAAAGCGGCATCTAATACTTTAGATTTTGCCAGTGTACTCAAAGCCTCACAGGCGATTGCCAGTGAAATTGAACTCAAATGGTTATTAGAAAAATTAATCATCATTGTCATTGAAAATGCCGGGGCTCAGCGAGGTTGTCTGATTTTGGAAAAAAAGGGGCAATGGGTTATTGAAGCCGAAGCGACAATCGATGGAAAGATGACAGTATTACACTCGATTCCCGTCACGCCTCCGGAATCCCAGGTTGTTTCTGATGAGAACAAAACCTCTCCCATTGAAAAAGGAAAACAAGGTTGGATTTTAGTCCCCACCACGCTCATCAACTACGTTGCTCATGCGAAAGACAGTGTCATCTTGCACGATGCCAGCAATGAAGGTCAATTTTATCGTGATCCCTATATTGTTGATAACCAAATCAAATCAGCTTTATGTGCGCCACTGCTTAATCAGGGCCAACTTATGGGCATGTTGTATTTAGAAAACAACTTGACAGAAGGCGCTTTTACACCTGATCGTTTGAAAGTCCTCAGCGTTTTATCTTCTCAAGCCGTCGTTTCGTTGGAGAATGCGATGTTGTATCGCACGTTAGAAGAAAAAGTGAAAAAACGCACAGCACAACTTGCAGAAGCCAATCAAGAAATTACAGTCTTGAATGAGCAACTTAAATCGGAAAATTTCCGCATGAGTGCTGAATTAGATGTGTCGCGCCAATTACAACAAATGTTGTTACCTAAAGAAGAAGAACTCAAGCAAATTAAAGGCTTAGAGATTGCAGGATGCTCAGCACCTGCTGATGAGGTAGGCGGTGATTATTATGATGTCTTAAACCGTCAAGGGCGTGTCTTAATCGGTATGGGCGATGTCACTGGGCATGGCTTAGAAAGTGGCGTTTTAGCCATTATGGTACAAACCGCGGTGCGTACTCTGTTAGCCAATAATGAAACCGATCCCGTCAAATTCATGACGGCCCTCAATGAAACGATTTACGAAAATGTACAACGCATGAATTGTGGAAAAAACTTAACCCTCATTTTATTGGATTACCAACCCGTCAGATTACCTCTTTTACAACATGAAACCGGCGGCATTTTACGTTTAAGTGGACAACACGAAGAACTGATTGTGGTGCGAAATGGCAACGTAGAACTGATAGACACCTTGGATTTAGGTTTTCCGATTGGCATGGTTGATGAAATCGCTGAATATGTTGCACAAACGACCATTCCATTAAATTCGGGTGATATAGCGGTACTGTATACAGACGGGATTACTGAGGCAGAAGATATCAATAAGGAAGAATATGGATTAGAACGGCTTTGTGAGGTAGTCAAACTTAACTGGCAAAAATCACCCGAAGAAATTCGTAAAATCGTTATTGAGGATGTGCTAGACTATATCGGTGAACAAAAGGTTTTTGATGATATTACATTATTAGTGTTGAAACAAAAATAAATCAAGGTTCAGCCCAATCCTTCTTATCCAGCAGTTTGGGATTGAATGTGAATAGGCTAAAACCTTGGGAAACTGAATCACAAGCAAGAGATAACTATTCAATGCGCGTTTTACTTGTCTATCCCCTATTTCCTAAAAGTATTTTATCTTTTGATAAGACTATGGAACTCATAGGTAAAAAAGTGTATTCACCCCCGCTAGGCTTAATTACTGCAGCGGCTATTTTGCCTCAAGAGTGGGAATTTAAACTGGTTGATCGCAATATACGTGAGATCACAAAAGCAGAATGGGCATGGGCCGAGTTTGTCATGCTCTCTGCTATGATTGTACAAAAAGTAGACTTTCATGCCCAAATTATTGAAGCGAAACGGCGTGGAAAAGCTGTGGCAGTGGGCGGGCCTTACCCAACGGCTTATCCCCAACAAGCTGAAAAGGGCGGCGCACACTACTTGGTTTTGGATGAAGGAGAAATGACGATACCGATGTTTCTGGCCGCACTTGAACGTGGTGAAAACACTGGGGTATTCCGTTCGACTGAAAAACCCGATATCACTCAAACGCCTATTCCTCGCTATGATTTATTGGAATTGGATGCCTACTATGAAATGTGCGTTCAATTTTCCAGAGGCTGCCCCTTTTTCTGTGAATTTTGCGATATTATCACGCTTTATGGTCGTAAACCGCGCACTAAAAATCCAATACAAATTATACGTGAACTGGAATACCTTTACGAATTGGGTTGGCGGGGAGCCGTGTTTATGGTAGATGACAACTTCATTGGTAACAAGCGTAACGTCAAAGTGTTTTTGAAAGCGTTAAAAATTTGGATAGCTGAAAAAAACTACCCCTTTTTCTTTTTCACCGAAGCTTCCGTCAATTTAGCAAAAGATTTAGAACTCCTCGCTTTGATGAGAGAGTGTAATTTTAGGCATGTCTTTTTGGGACTTGAAACCCCAGATCAAGACAGTTTGATTCTAACTAAAAAACCGCAAAATATTAATTTTCCCCTCCGAGAATCTGTAAAAACAATTCATGAAGCCGGACTAGAAATATCAGCAGGTTTTATCATTGGTTTTGATCAGGAAAAACCCGGTGCAGGTGAACGTATTGTGCAGTTTGTAGAAGAAACCGACATTCCACTTGCTTTTTTCTCGATGTTACAAGTTTTGCCCAATACAGCTCTTTGGCACCGATTAGAGAAAGCCGGCCGATTATTGAATCAATCAGGTGATATTAACCAATCGACTTTAATGAACTTTATTCCCACTCGCCCCATTGAAGAGATTGCTCATGAGTATGTCGAAGCATTTTGGCAAGTTTATGAACCTCAGAAATACCTTGATCGTTGCTTTCGTCACTTAATCAAACTGAAGCCTGTGAAGCATGGCAGTTCGATTGAATTTAATTGGAAAACCTTTAAAATGTTAGTACGCTTGTTTTGGCAACAAGGTTTTGTCTATAAAACGCGCTGGGCTTTCTGGCGTTATCTGTTTAAAATTGCCCGGTTTAACTCTAGCCTTATTGTGCCTTACTTATCTCATTGTGCTGTCATGAATCATGTTGTTGAATATCGCCAGATTGTTCGCAATCAGATCAGTAGTCAATTGGCTGACTATCATTCCAGCGACAATTAACAAGCACTTATAAATAATGCCTTACTTTCAGGCACACTGTCCGAAGTCTTTTTATTTGATATCTGATAAATAATGGTATGACTCTAACACATTTAGCAAACAGTTTTATTTCAAATATCAGTTCAAAAGAGGGCAAACTGCCCTGTTCATTTGTCATCCATACGGAAAAAGGGGAAAGTCTTCCTATCGGGAAAGACAAACCTGTTTTTGAACTGTACATTCGCAATCAAGCCGGCCTCAGGGCGATTCAATCATTAAACCAATTGACAATCGCAGAGGCCTATATCATAGGTAATATTGATATCACAGGTGATTTTACGCAAGCCATGTCGTTTGCAGAGCATATCCCGGATGCCAATTTTTGGATTAAAATGTGGCTGCATATCCAACCCTGGCTGTTTGGTTTGGAAAAATGCAACTCTGCTTGGATTGCCAAACATTATGCTTCCGCTGATATACAATTGTTGGTTCTGGAATCAGATTACAATACCTATACCCAGTGCCTCTATGAGCATGATGACGATAGCCTAGAGGCCTGCACTGAACGTAAATTGGGTATGGTATTTGAAGCCTTAAAACTCAAATCGAATGCGGCATTACTTGATGTGGGTTGCGGGTGGGGTGGACTATTACGTTATTCGGCACGCAGAGGGGTTCAGGTGACAGGCATCACTTTGGCTGAGAATCAAAAAGTGTATGTAGACAACTTGATCAAAGAGAACGATTTCGATGCGCAAGTTATGATACAGGATTTGTTTAGCTTCCAACCGCCTAAAAAGTATGACAGCATTGCTGCAATAGGCGTGATGGAGCATCTCCCTGATTATCCCAAGGTGATGACACAATTCTCGAAGTGTATCAAGCCCGGGGGGCGAGTTTATATGGATTTTTTAGCCAGCAATAATTTATCTCACCCCCACACTTTTATTACCAAATATATTTGGCCGGGAACCCATCACATGGTTTTCATGCCTCAATTCATAGAGGCGATCCGAGCATCCCCTTTTGAAATTGTGAGCATCCATAATGATCGGCGTAACTATTACCTTTGGATTGAGGAAATTAATCGGCGCTGGGAACTAAACAAAGCTGATATTGTTAAGCAATCAAGTGAAGAACTTTGGCGCATCTACAGAATACTCTACGCTGGCAGCGCCGTCTTTTTGGGTAGCCCGGCTTATGGTTTGACGGCATATCGGGTTGTTTTGGAATACCCCGCAGATTTAAGGCTTCATTAGAACAATGAGAACAATCAGATGGATCATTTCAAAGACAAAGTCGCCATTGTGACGGGTGGCGCATCTGGGATTGGACGGGCACTTTGTGAGGCCTTAGCGCAAAAAGGTGCCGTCGTTATTGCGGCCGACATTAACAGTGAAAGCGTACAACAAGTGGCTGCTGCTATTACGCTGAATGGGGGTAGAGTTTATCCAGCCTACTTAGATGTTTCACAAGCCGATGAGATAGAAAAGCTGATCGAAAAAACCGTTTCCCAACAGGGGCAACTTGATTATATGTTTAATAATGCGGGGATTCTCATAACGGGGGAAGTACAAGACATGACGCTTGAAGATTGGCATCGTCTTTTCAATGTCAACTTATTGGGCGTGATGTATGGCACGACGATGGCCTATCAAGTGATGGTTAAGCAAAGATTTGGACATATTGTCAACATTGCTTCTCTAGTCGGCCTCATTCCGGCTCCCATGTTGACCGCTTATTCGACTACCAAGTATGCTGTGGTTGGTTTATCGACTTCGCTACGAGCAGAAGCGGCCTCTTTGGGTATCAATATCAGTGTGGTTTGCCCCGGCTGGATTGAAACGGGCATCTATGAAGCCAGCACCGTCATTAATGCGCCAAAAGAGCA
>JAYQWI020000519.1:0-36890 GCA_035871815.2 Candidatus Parabeggiatoa communis | reverse complement strand
GATAAGAGTGGGCTCTAAATGAGGTGCTTCTAAATCAACTAATGTCAACATGACTCTGTGTTATATGAGGAGGTGGGCGCATTCCCAAAAAAAGGTCATTATCAATCTTGGCCTTTGCAAAATAAATTTTGCACTCCAATTGCCTTTGCAAAATAAATTTTGTACTCCAATTGCCTTTGCAAAATAAATTTTGCACTCCAATTGCCTTCGCAACCCAAAATTTTTTTCAACACTGAGAACACTAAGTAGCACAGAGTGGCACAGAGTATAAATTGATAGATTTGAGGGAAAAAAAAAGCCCAACCATTATTGATGAAATAACGGTTGGGCTTTTGATAAAGGAAAGTTAGCTGATGCTAATCTTTTTTATATCAGGATTTTATTTAGCAGTTGGCTTGGAAACCAAATCGACGTGAGGCACTTTCTTCAACGCCCACTTCTTGCTCTTGCGATCATAAGTGGAGTTGACAAAGCATTTCCAATTCTCTTCGTCAACGAAGTTGTAGTCCATGCGATAGTAGAAGCCCGGATAGCGGCTTTCTTCACGGAATTGGATGTGTTTCATGTGGGCTTCTGCGGTGATGATGCGGTGGTAATTTTCCCAGGCACGCAGCAACTCGTGTAAGTCTTTGGCACGCATCTTGACCGCATCTTCCTTGAGCATTTCCAGCTTATCTTCGCAGACTTGCAACATGTTAGCATTGGTTTGATACCAAGTGGCGACACCCGCGCAGTATTCATCCATGATCTTTTGCAGACGGAATTGCAACATCTTCGGAGTGATGTAGTGGGGATTGATGTCAATCGCAGTTGTGTAATCCTTGTGTTCCAAGAAAGTACGCACGGGCTTGTAGATTTCTTCTACCAGTTCATCAACTGGGGTATCTAACTCAGGCTTCCAATCCTTGTTGTCTAATGCAAATTTGACCATGGCCTTGGCGGCAATACGGCCTTCTGCATGAGAGCCAGAAGAGAATTTATGACCGGATGCACCGACACCGTCACCGGCTGTGAACAGGCCTTTGACTGTTGTCATGGAACGATAACCCCAAGACCATTCAGCAGGTGCCCCTAAATCGGTAGGCCCAGAGACCCAAATACCACAACAGCCAGAGTGAGAACCGAGCAAATACGGTTCGGTTGGCATCAATTCAGACGGTTTCTTCTCAGGCTCAATATTTTCACCAGCCCAAACACCAGCCTGACCGATACACATATCTAAGAAGTCTTCCCAAGCTTCCGCTTCTAAATGCTTGATTTCTTTGGGAGTCATGGTTTCAGCCAGTTTAGCCAAGGCAGTCGGGGTATCCATATAAATCGGGCCACGACCTTCTTTCATCTCGTGCATCATGAGATGGTTACGCAAACAGCTTGCAGGCACTACTGCTTGACCGTAAGGAGGATATTGATCTAACATGGCCTTGTTCTTGTCCATGTAGACTTCGCCGAAAGCATTGGTAGCCTTGGCTTTAAAGAGCAAGAACCATGCACCGACTGGGCCGTAACCATCTTTGAAGCGGGCAGGCACAAAGCGGTTTTCCATCATGGTCAATTCTGCACCGGCCTCTGCTGCCATGGCGTAGGTTGAACCGGCATTCCAAACGGGATACCAAGCACGGCCTGTGCCTTCACCTACGGAGCGTGGACGGAAGAGGTTGACACAGCCACCTGCGGCAAGCAGACAAGCTTTGAATTTGTAGACATGGAGTTTGTGTTCACGTACTGAGAAGCCAATGGCACCAGATACGCGCTCAGGATCATTTTTATCGTTGACCAGTTTAACGATGAACACGCGCTCTTGAATCTTATCGGTGCCAAGGGCCTTTTTAGCGGCTTCAGCGACGATCCATTTGTAGGATTCGCCGTTGATCATGATTTGCCATTTACCAGAACGGACTGGCTTACCGCCGTCTTTCAATGATTTGTCTTCATCACCCGGTTGTTTCCAAATGGGCAAACCCCATTCTTCAAACAATTGTACGGAGTCATCGACGTGACGGCCTAAGTCATAAGCTAAATCGTCGCGGGTGATACCCATTAAGTCATTAGCAACCATACGGGCGTAATCGGCTGGATCTTGATCACCCAGATAGGTATTAATAGCGGATAAACCTTGAGCAACCGCACCTGAACGATCCATTGCGGCTTTGTCAATCAATTTGACTTTGAGATCGGTGCCTTCTATCCAACGCATGATTTCGTAAGCAGCACCGCAACAGGCCATACCCCCTCCAATCAAGAGGATATCAACTTCTTCTTCAATGATGTCTGGTTTTCCAAATTCGGCCATGTTTGTTACCTAATTGATGAGTTATGTGGTTTCAATTAAATTAATCAAGTTTAAATGAACACCTACCCAAGATAGGCAGGTGATGGTTTTGATCTTGTGCGATTACAAACGGATAAGTTGGCTTTTATCGCCCTTCAATTCAGAACCCATATTGAAAAGCCCAGGCTTATCAATATCAGCCATGTTAGCCTCTGGTTTACCTGTGTAGGGATCAATAGAACCTTCTGGCGTGGTACGAATAGGGAATTTGAAACGCTTTTTATTACCATTACGGAACACAATAGTCCAGACAATGGAGTCACTACCCCGTAGAGGTTGGACAGAAGCGCCCAAGGGGACAATGTCAGCATAGTGACGGACTTCGATAGCTTGTTGTGGGCAAATCTTAACGCAGGAATAGCATTCCCAACATTGTTCAGGCTCTTGATTATAGGCCTTCATGGCATGCCCCGTTTCAGAGCCATCTTTATCCAATTTCATCAAGTCATGGGGGCAAATATACATACAGGCTGTTTTGTCTTGACCTTTGCAGCCGTCACATTTCTCAGTACGCACAAATGTAGGCATAAACAAATATCCTCTTAGAATGGATTAAGAAAAAGATGTTATTAAACTCAATTATTTATTTAAATTAAATTCGCTCCTAAACAATCTGTCGCTATCAAGTTTTGAACAATAGATTATTTAGATTACGTGGGCCGAGCTGTTTTGCCAACGATTTTTTAACAATTCTAATTATATAGACTTGGTACAATTAACTGACTGATTTAAAGACTTTCATTAACTAGGTTTTTAGTTTGGGCATTCTAAAGAATGTTATGATGTACTAATTTTATAAGTCTGTCAATAGATCAATCATTAACTTTAATTTATGGTGTTATTGTACCACAGTGGTTGACGATTTTTAATCGGTTTGCAATATAATTGATGTGGTAATAAAGGCGGCCTTTATTTAAATGAATAAATTGGCGTGATGCAAACTCCTCGTTTTTGATTAAATCAAATTACAACACATAAAGAGTGGTCATTTCAGTTATTGAGGGGTGATTTTAAGACGTGATTTTAATAATAACGATTTGATTTTATTAATCTCAATATCTTGTGTGTTGTTCAATAATTTAGATAAAATAGTCGTACCAGTTGATAAGGCACTAACGAGTGGCAATCTGAATGACGCGCTATATACTAATATATGATGCCAGATCAATCCAAACTGATTTATTCTTGGTCAGTATAAAAATAATTTATTGCAATGCGGCTTTAATTCTAATTTTGCGAATAGGATTGCAATTGAATGATGATATCAAGTGTTTAAATATATTATGTTGATTATGGTGTTATTTAATTAACGCATTTATCAATTGTTATAGGAATTAGAAATTGGAAATTTTGGAATATTTAAATGAACTGAACTTGTTGTGGACAGTTAATTTGCTCTTATTAATTTTATGAAAATCTATAGAAGGAATTGGATCGTAGTGATGTCTCGCTTTAATCCTTTATTGAGTATACAATCCTTGTCGTTATCAGCAGCACGAGAGGAATGCGTTTGTTATAATAATAGCGAACTGATAAAAAAATGGCCCCGAGGCAAAAACTTTTGCTTCAAAGCGTACATTGTGAATTAAAAATGATTTATTGGCCTAAAAGATTTATAAAAAAGTCATTATTTGTTGAATCTGCCGTCTGCGAATCATTTTTTAGATAATCCTTGACAAGTATTAAAAATCAATCAGTGATGTGGATCGGTTATTATGATTTTCACCCTATTTAGCGCTTCGAGACTAAGAGATACGCCACTAAGCATTTTGATAAGGAATTAGCTCAATGCCATTAAGTTAGGCAAAAACGTAGGCCGGGTAGAACTTGGTTACCCGACCATTTATCAATAAATGTTCTCAATTTCTGGTTTCACTGCGCGAAGGCCAGCTATGATTTTTAGTATAATTGAACATTGAACATTGATCGTTAGTTTTTTTATATAGGCCGTCTGCTTGTTCGATGCTGTGGCATTAGCGAAGCTAATTTTCTGTCGTACTCGGCAAACTTCTCAGCAAAAATGCGGTGCATTTCAGCAATAGTAGCAAACCTTTCTTTTTCGCGATCAAGTTCGGCAAACTTATCAGCAAAAAGACGGTGCATTTCAGCAATGCTGGCAAACTTTTCTTTTTCGCGATCTAATTCGGCAAATTTTTCGGCAAAAATTTTGTGCATTTCGCCAATACTGGCAAACTTTTCATCTTTCTGGTCAATTTTGGCAAATTTTTCGGCAAAGATTTTGTGCATTTCGCCAATAGTGGCAAATTTTTCGCCGGCGTTTTGTTCAGTTGTAGGCAAGGCTTGAAATTTCTCGGAAACCATATCGACACAGGAAGAAAAGGTATTTTTAAGTTCCTGTTCTGTGATAGCACTGCTACCTTCAGTTGTCGCTTTTGTGTGCAGGGTATTTGAGGCCAAATTGACCGAAATTTCGAGTAATTTTAGCGCATCTTGTTGATTCATTAGGACTCCTTTGAATGAAAGGTTCATTTCCTTTGGCTTAAATAAAGCGATTTTTTAGACAAGATTTTCAGAAGTCGGCAGCGATATAATAAATTGTGCCATGTCATAAATCAGTGAAAAACTATCAAACTAAAAAGCCACGTCTTATGTCAGTTTTGTTTTTGACTGATATATACATACTAAGTTGCCCAAGTTGCCCAAAAGCGCCGTCAATAAATTGACGTATGAGTTCCTGAGCTCTAGTAACGCCTAAAGACTAAAAATTATCAAATCAAAAAGTCACGGTTCTAGCCAATTTTGGTTTTTACTGAGACTAAAATTCAATAATTCTAAATAATTCTTTGAATATTTATAGAGCATTCAACCAAAATGAATAAACCATTTAAAAATCGGTTTTTTTAATCTTTTGATTAAATTTTACGGTATGCTTATTACACACATAAAGTATTCAAATGTCAAGACTTGTCAAGACTTTTGTGATTACACAGCCATTATTTTGATAAATTGTCAAATTTCCCATTGCCGTTTTATCGTAAACGCGACACCAAAAAGCAAAAAAAATGTGCAAAAATGGAAAGTAACAAATGGATATTGATAATTATTAATTAAAAATAAAATAACGTCTGATTCTAGTACCTTATCAATTTAATTTTGTCGCTTAATGTTAGGGGGAGCGCGCGCTGCTAAATCCACCGCAACCGACAAAAGAATGCTCACAAAGTACTCGGATTTTGGCTGAATTTTAAGGTTTTTCGTGAACGCGATTTATCGCCTTGATGATCGACATGATGGCATAAATAATAAAGCCCACTAGACATGACTGACTTGTGAACTTTGGCTTTTGCTATTGAGCCTACAAGTTTAAATGATAAGTGATTAAAAGTTAAACCATCACCCATTTTGAGAAACAATGACACTTAAGACTAAACTCATCTTGATTTTAATTCCACTGGTAGTCATTCCCATTGTGCTACTGGGTAAGTTGTCGTATGACTATGTGGTTGAAACCAAAAAACAAATTGTATTAACGCAAATGGGCGTACTATTAGATCAAGTCCATCAAGACGTACAGTTTCATTTACAAACTGCAAAAGTCAATATCGAACTGTTGTCAGAATCAAGTGGATTGAATAATTATTTATTCCAAGATAAAGCTAACCGTGAACTGGCTATGCCGGCCATGCAAGTTCGCATGTCGCTTTTGTTTAACAGTTACAAAAACGTGTATCAAGATGATTATTATAAAATTCGTGTTTTGCTCCCAGATGGCTCTGAAGTCACCCGCTTTTTGAATGACAATAGTCAAAATAATACGGTTGATAATGATCAAACGTCGTCTTTTTCTTTAATCAACAATTCTCCTAACACGATTGACGTTTTTTTTGTTAATTATCAAAATGAGCAAAACTCAAATCCGCAACACTCTCATTTTCTCATTGCTAAAAAACTGTTTCCCCCCGGTTTACCAAAAATGTTGAATGCCAACGCTTTACGGGGTTATTTGTTGATTACTATGCGCACTCATTTTTTAACAAAACATATCAAAATGGGTCAAATGAGTGAGAATGGTTACTTACTGATCACGGATGGAAAAGGGCAGGTGTTATATCAACCTCGCTACAGTATGACCAGTACTCTGCATCAGTTGCCAACACAGGCATTAACGCATCTAGTTGAGAAAAGCGATAATGAGCAAACCAATCAGAATAAGCCATTGAAAATGGCACTAGCTGGCAACATCGCTTATATGCAAGGTGCGCGATTACATGACGACTTATATTTGTTTGCACTTTTGCCGGAAGAAGATGTTTTAGCGACAGGGCGACCTCTAAAAATCTTATTCGCTGTCGCCACCTTGGCAAGTATTGTGATCACTTTTATTTTGCTTTTTTTCATGCTGAATTATTTGGTTATTGATCCCATACATGTTCTTGCAGAAGTGAGTCGCAAAATTGGCTTAGACAACCTTGATGTACAACTGCCTTCCCGTAAACAAGATGAAATTGGTACACTTTATTTTTATTTTAATAAGATGGTTATCGGCTTGCGAACCGCGTTACATCAAGTTGAACGGGCGAATGCCGAATTAGAGGAGAAAGTACGATTACGTACTTTAAGTCTTCAAGAATTGAATGCTGAATTAGAAGTAGAACGCCAAAAGGCCGAAGCGGCTAATCGGACTAAAAGTGAATTTGTTGCTAATATTAGCCATGAATTACGCACCCCTATGAATGGCATTCTAGGGATGGCTCAGTTGATTTTAAATACCCCTCTTAATGAAAAACAATATCAACAGCTCAATTTGCTTTATGATTCGGGTAAAATATTATTGAATATTATTAATGAGTTGCTTGATTTAAGTAAAATAGAAGCGGGGAAAATGGAATTAGAGATCATTCCATTTGATTTGTTACAAACCGTTGAAGATGCGGTTACTTTGTTAAGCATCCGAGCGCAAGAGAAGGGGTTAACATTAGAAATACAAGCAGATGATGCGCTACCAAAGCGAGTGATGGGCGATAATAACCGCTTAAGACAAATTGTGTTAAATCTTGTGGGTAATGCGATTAAATTTACCAATCAAGGCGGTATTGTTGTTAAAATCCAACTGGAAAAAATCGTCGATGAAGCGGCCTACTTAAAAATTCTCGTGATTGACACGGGTATTGGCATTCCGCAACACGAGTTGCCACATTTATTTGATAAATTTCATCAAGTTGATGCGTCAACAAGCCGCAAATATGGGGGTACCGGCTTAGGTTTATTTATAAGTCGCCAATTGATAGAACTGATGGGCGGACAAATCGGCATGGAAACACAAAAAGAATATGGTTGTATATTTTGGGTTACTGTAACTTTACCCCTATTAGAAAGTGTTGCTACACATCAGGCGAATGACGTAAAAACTATATCACAAGAAAAGGTTACCAATGCTTCGGTATCGACTTCTTCACCTAGTCGGTATGAACAACCAGCCCGTATTTTGTTAGTGGAAGATGATAAGATTAATCAGATGGTGGCACAAATGACACTAGAAGATCTGGGTTGTCAAGTAGAGATTGCTAATAACGGTCAAGAAGCCATCGATATGAGTGCTGATGGCGATTATGCTTTGGTATTGATGGATGTACACATGCCTGTTTTAAATGGCTTTGAGGCTACCCAAGCGATTCGTGAACGAGAGCAACAAACCAATAGCCATTTACCTATCATTGCTATGACTGCTGATGTGATTACCACTGACTATGAAAGTGGTTTGGAAATGGGTATGGATGGTGCTTTGGGTAAACCGATTGCTAAGGCTGACCTTGAAGAGATGTTAAACAAATGGCTCCATGCGAAAGAGGCGACTTCATCTGTGACAGCTCGTATTGATGGCCATATTTTGCTGGTGGAAGACAACGAGACTAATCAGATCGTGGAAAAAATGATGCTAGAAGAAATGGGCTATCATGTGAATATTGCTAATGATGGTCAAGTGGCTATAGATTTGATAGAATCCGGGCATTATGATTTAGTCCTGATGGATATACACATGCCGGTATTAGATGGCTGCACGGCCACCGAACGCATTCGCCAAAGTGAACAAAACACAACGAATCATTTGCCTATCATTGCTATAACCGCGAGTGCGACAGCGGAAGACATAGAAAGATGTCTGAAAGCGGGTATGGATGACTTCTTGGCAAAACCCATTGCACAAGATTCTCTTACCCAAATACTCCAAAAATGGTTGATTGCCAGCAATGAGGAGTCTTCTAGTCATTGATATTTAAGTGTTTCTGTTCTGAATAATAAATAATGCCACTCAATCGCGGAAAACGGACAGTTATTGGGTGCTTCTAATCAAAGCACCACTTGTAATACTTCCTGCGAACTTAATCGCTTTTTTTCTGAAGCACTGTAATTAAATCAACCTGAGACAGTTTTTGATATTGTCCAGAGGATAAAACTTCATCTATGAGCTTTTTAGGGCCTAATTTTTCGTCTAAGGAATCATGAAAAGCTATGAACCCTGTCGGTATGACAAATTTCGCCCAACAATCAAAGTCACGCCGTGTGCCTTCGTATGAATGATCGCCATCGATCCAAAGTAAACTGATGGGTTGACTCCAACCTTTTGAAACAACTTCAGAACTGATATTAAGGAGACGAACCGTCTCAGCACACTGAGTTCGTAACATATTTTTAAAAAATTCAACTCTGTCCCAAGGGCCAAATTGCCCTCCGAGAAGACCTGTGAATCTTTCATGTGGCTCAATCGCATAAACAGGAAGTTGCTTGCCACGCTGAGTACCAAGAGCGAGTGCGACAGTTGATCTACCCCGATAACTGCCGACTTCAATAATACAACCTTCTGAAACCTTTGAAGCCAATTCAAATAAGAGTTGAACCTCGCTCTGAGTCAGGGCACTTTGAACAGACATAATACGCCTCATATGAGGTGGCAAGTTCCTCAATTTAAGGTAATTTTGTAATTTATTTTTGAATAGCATCTGTTTCTATTTCTCAATGTAATGGATTAAAAAATGGCGTTTTCAGGCAGTTGAACTTGATAATCTGCACTAAAATAGTTTTGTTTGAAATACAGACGCATTTTAGCGCATAGCTCAAGATAATAAAAAATTTTCATGATGACGATGAAAATGCTCAATTCAATCACCGTGCTTCATTTTTGAAGCACAGGCTGTTTTTCATACCACTCAAATTTTACAATGTGCTAATATGTGTAGCTCTATAAAAAGTATCACAGGGAAAATTAAGTTTTTTCTTTTTTTCTCTTTTTTTTATTCGCAATATAGGTGACATATTTCTCCAATAGCCACTGATGAAAACGGTTTTTTTCGCTTTTGTCAAAAATACCCAAGTAGAGGACAAATAAGGTTATAAGAGAATAAATGATTCCACTGACTAAAACAAAACTCACAGCATACCAGCGATCGTTCATTGCTAAAGCCACCCAAGGTGTTAACAACCAAAACAATAAGTAACCTACCCCATAAGGTATTAACCCTGGGATGATGACTTTAGTCACATAAGCTCTATTTTTCAACCCTATTATTTTGTTGGTATAAAAAATGAAAATCAAGGCACTAACGATAGTGGCTAGTACGATTGTTATCACAATATTGAGGATATTTATTTGAAACAATTTAAAAACAATGGCGAGAGCAATGCCTATTAATGTAATGCGTAAAAGCTGATAGATAAAGATGCGGCTTGGTTGTTCAATTCCCTTAAAAAAAGTTGTCCCAGGCCCGGTGAGAACATGTAGATGCTGAGGAAAGGTCATAAGAACCATAATCACGCTGACTATTTTATATTGTGCCTCAGTTCCTAGCCAAGCAGCAATGATGGGTGCTGAAAAAGCGGCTAAATAGCCCATAATAAATCCTGTTAGCAAACTCATCAGACGCGAGCCTTGCGCGTACATATTTCGTACTTCTTGTTGGCGTTGTTGACTGTGCATATACGACATTGCCGGCAAAAAGACGGCATTCATAGAAGAGGGAATGAAAGTAGACATCACCGGAAATTTTGTACCCAGATCGAGTAAAGTCATTGCTCGGATGTTGAGTGCTGTACTGGTGATCATTTTATCTATTGATTGCAAAAATAGACCCAAGAGTCCAGAAATTTGCACAATGGCCCCAAACTTATAAAACAATTTTAAATAAGATAAGTTAATATGCCTTAATCCAACAGATAATTCCGGAATCAGTTTGAAAGAAAGTATTATGTAAGCCATTATGCTGACAACATATCTAATCATAAGCGCATAAAACAGAGAGAAAACACCCAATCCGTTGAATAAAAAGACAATAATCAGTACCGTTTCTAAAGTTAAACAAGTGATCCAAATCAGCATGGTTTCTGCAATCATTTGTAATCCATTTAAACTTTGTGGAAAAGCATCCAAGGTAAGCGTGAGCATAAACACGCAAACGGTTCCAAAAAACAAGATGAAAGCGGTGTCATGTAGTTTAGCTGGAATATTAAATACTTCTAATAGTGTAGGCATAAAAAACCACATTATTCCTATTAATATGATAGAAATAATGGTTACCAATAAGATGCCCGTAGAAAGCAGTCCGTTGATTTTTTCAATTTCATTTTTAGCATGGTATTCGGCGACATAGCGAATATACACATTGGACACCCCAAAAGCGCCTAAGCCTATATAACTTGTCAGGATAAGACAAATAACCCAGACACCGTATGTTTCTAAACCGATAAAACTTAAAACTAAAGGTGGTATAAACAATCGTGTAGCTAAATGAAAAATTTTGGATAAAACTGATATGAATAAATTCTTTGATATCAGTTTTTGCATCTCATGTTT
The DNA here is from genome assembly GCA_035871815.2 of Candidatus Parabeggiatoa communis. GTDB lineage: Bacteria > Pseudomonadota > Gammaproteobacteria > Beggiatoales > Beggiatoaceae > Parabeggiatoa > Parabeggiatoa communis. The sequence continues at coordinate 25,755 of JAYQWI020000519.1, read as the reverse complement.
GTCAATGACTTTATGCGAAGGCGGTTTAAAAAGGGTAGACATAATCTGTTATGTATTTATGGCATGCTTCAATAAAAATAATAGCTATTGAGTAACACTTGGCTAAGGAGTCAAAAAAATAGCCATTCAAAAATGGCTTTAATAAAAATTTTCAAAGAAAAACTTTCGCTTCAAATAGCAAATTATTAATAGATTACAAATCTTATGTTACTTCAGGTAAACTGTTTATTATTCACACAAGCGAACAATTTACATCCATTTTAACCATACTTTGTTGTTCGTAAGCTGTATCTATTTTTCATATAATTTAGGACTTACGCATTGACAGATTTAAACTTTTATGCTCTCGCTTAAATACCAAGGGTTATTGATTGTAACTGATAACTAAAAATCAGATATTAACCATTTTTATATTGTGTGAATATTATTTTCAACCAATTGATTTTTAGTGAGAATATAGATTTATAAATTTGTCAATGCGTAAGTCCTATAATTTTACTCATTAAAGTTCAGTTGTTCATCTGTTCTTTATTTCGTTGCAATATTAACTGAAGAATGCGTTCTTAGCGGTGAAGGCGTGATTCATTTAAAATGAATCTGACAACGTAAAATTATTGAGATGAAAAGAGGCATTATGCTTTATGGCGCTTAAAGAGTGATACCTCAAATAATCTATTGTTTTTAAAGTCGTCTTTGAGTTGTTCGCTTTGGGCGAATGTTGTTCTTGGTAAAGCGAGCTTTGGGATTCTTGTTTTAGTCTCATTCATGGCTAAAATACCTCAACTTCTTTTCATGCTATCACTTATGCTTTCACTTATAATGCAGTGAGTTTTTTACCCAATTTGGCTAATTGTATGGCATAAGTTTTTATCAAATACCGTTTTGACAGTCTTTCTAGCCAATCAGTTGGGATAGCTTCTTCACCATAAAATGCCCCCGCTAATTGTCCATACAGTGCACCGGTACTACTCGCCTTGTTGCCAAGATTCACCGCTAAAAGCAACCCTTTTTCAAAGCTATCGCTGTTATAAAATGCCCATAGAGCCGCTTCTAGGGCGTTCACCACATATCCCGTGCCACTTATAGTCGGTGGTTGTTTATTTTTAAAAGAACCGCAAGCCATTTCATCAATTTTCTTGGCAAGAGGATGTTTTTCCCAATACCCTAGTGCTGGGCTATAACGTTTGCTTAGCAAAGTTTCTTTATCTACCTCACTGATAGCACCAACGATCAATGCGCTAAAATAACGACAGGCATCAATAGCGACTTTAACACCATGGGTTGTGCGCGAACTTTCCCCTGATTTGTCAATGGCTTGTTGAGGAATCTTGGCATAAAACAGTGGCACAGGAGCACACCGTATAACCGAACCACTGCCTGCCGAATATTCATCATTTGAGCCACAATACGGCTTACCGCAACGCTCAAATTTTTCTAAAGCTTCCCGGACAACCATGCCAATACCAACACATTTGCCGGTACTCGTTAAATAGCCTTTTCGATACCATTGACAATAACGTGTTAATTGATCGACGGGATCGAAGCCACGTTTTTCAATCAAACTTTCTGCCAAACACAGTGCCATTGAAGTATCATCTGTCCATTGTCCCGGTTTCAGTTCATAAACACTACCGCCAATCATGTCAGTAATGGGGGTAAATGAGCCAGGCGTTTTTAATTCAACTGTGCTACCTAACGCATCTCCTATCGCTAAACCTAATAGGCTGCCGCAATAACGCTCAATGGAACACATACTAGTCGTTAGATTGTTGTAATGTATTAAATACCGAAGAAAACAGATACGCTAGATCAATAATCGGAATCGCTTGATCATTATAAGAAAAACAAGAAAGAGCTAAAGGTTCCCAATATTTTTGATGTTCAGGCAAATCACAAGCGCTGTCATCACTGACATAAATATTCTGTGGTGTCGTTGCCAAATGCAAACCCACATAATGGATTGGGTGAGTTGGCGCATCTTGGTAAACCGCAATGCCTACCACATTATCCGTTGTCAGGATCATTTTGTCACCGTCTAGCAAATACTGTATATCTAGCACTGGCAAAATGCGATCTTGAAAAATTAACACTTCACGACAGTAAGGTGAGGTACAAGGTACATCAAATAACTTTGGCGATATCAGTACTTGCCACATTTCATGATGGCCGACTGCGGCTTTTAGATCTCTACCAAAATCTAATAACCACGCTCGACTGGTTATTACAACTTCTTCTTCGGTCATTTTAAGTTATCAGTTATTATTTATAAGTTATCGTATATATTTTAGTTTTGACGAATGCAAGTTCGGCCCTCTCCCATCAAGTCACTTTTTTATTTTAGATTCTGTTTTCATTAACACTGACACAAATACTACCCCAAAAGTAACTTGTGTTTTTATTCACGGTTTATGAATGAATTATCAATTAATTATTAAATCGCTTTTGTCCAAGATCAATATTGAATGAACTCAAAACTTATTTTTTTTTCATGAAAAAAAGTCAAGAATCAATAAGTGACTTGATTAATTCGACAGAATGGGCTGAAATGTCGCGAGGTAAGCGGCTGATATGAAAGAATAACTAAAAAATTGCCACCCGCTTGCCCACCCTACAAGCACACAGATATGTTGGGGGAAGTTAACAATTTTTGATCCTACTGTCAGTGACAAAACGAACTTGCACACGCCCAAGTGAAAAATATTTAATCTGAATGGACTTGGTTTTTTTCGTATTTGATACCCAAAAAAACATTAAATTTATATTGTTATTGAGGTTCACCTGCTACAATGATCAATTCTCAGTGGTAATATGCAAGTTATTGATTTTTTTAATATTACAATGAATATATATTTTTAAAAAGTATTAACAAACAATAAATTATAAATTATGAATTTTGTCATACCATTGTTGAGCTAAAAACCTTTAGTATTCAACTTATGAGTATCGACTTTGACGTAGCCCTGAGCAATTCTAAGCTAAAGTTGACAGTTTCGCCTCAAACTTTCAATGTTTTGATAACTGATTTCCACGCAAAAGTTTTTGCGCGCAAAAACTGTATTTCACGCTAAAGTTTCGCGAAGCGAAACTTTAGCGTGAAATGTGGAACTGATAACTGATAACTGATAACTGATAATTGTTTTGCCTAGAAATTAAAAACCTTGATATCTATTATGTCCAAGGCTAATAGATTATCGAACAAACTATAGTTGAATGAATCGTGAACTAAGCCGTGATCACTTATGAACACAAATTAGATAGCCGACTATCCGACGGTATGTTGGTGGGTTTTAAACTGATGAGCTTATGAACTCATTGAATAGGTTAATCAAAAAAAACGAGAAATATAATTGGAGGCTGCATTTATTTCTCTTTTCCCGCTGCTAACAACAAGGATTGTTTATAAAAAAGAATTTAAAACCTAACGACAAGGATTGTTTATAAGAAGAGGATTAAAACTTCGGCGTTCAAGTGTCCAGAAATTGGACGCTGAACAAAAAATGACCCTGCTCCTTTATTAGATACAATCCTTGTAGTTCAATTTTAAAAGAGCGGGAAACCCGACAAGGATTACTTATATAAAAATGATTATTGAATACGCTTTATTGCGTACTGATAAAACGTTCAGAAAGCAACAGACAATGTTTTACCAAAGCGGCACCGCTACAGACACAAACTATTTTATCTTGATAAATCAGCAGTTTCGATAACGGTGAGTCAGGTATTTTCATGGAAACCGCTAAGTCTTGCAGGTAGAGATGCTCTTGTTTAAGGTTGATATTATCCACCTCATCGCAGGTAATGCCTAAAAGCTGTTGCTTTGCTTTTAGTAAAACTAAATATTCACTGTTTTCTGGTAATTCTAACAATAAAGATAAATCATTAGCTAAACAAAACACCGGGGAGGGTTCGTGATGTTCAGAAAACCATCCTATAGCACCCTGAGAGGTTGGCTCAACTTGCACATCAGCAATGATTTCTACAGACTCTATCTCATCTTGAGGTACAAACAAATACCTACCATCAAATACTAATAAAACATACAAGTGCGGATTTTTCATTTTGTTATAACCCTATTTGGATACCTTTTGACGAAGATTTTGCCAAAGTCGCGATATTCTTTACTTAATTAAACAATTGCTCCAGCTAAAGCTTTATCAATCAAATCTAACAATTCTGTGTCTTGATAAGGCTTTGTCAAATAGGCGTTCACTCCAGCGTTTTTAGCTTGATCACGGTGTTTTTCTGTTGTGCGTGAGGTAATCATAAAAATGGGTAAATTCTGCGTGGCTTGATTGGCACGAACATGAGCCGTCAGTTCCAAACCATTCATACGCGGCATCTCCATATCAACTAGCATCACATTAGGACGAGTTTGGTTCATTATTTCAATGGCTTCTAGCCCATCCTTCGCGAGCAGCGTTTCAAAACCGGCATCTTCTACTAATAGCGATAAAGATTTTCTCACACTAAGCGAATCATCAACAATCATAATATGCGGTATCACTGCAGGCCCTGTTGGCATGGCTTGTTCATCTTGAAGTTCAGGCATAGAAGACATTGCAGCTTGCATGGGGGAGCGCAATAATTCCGGTAAATCTAACAACGGTACCAATGCACCATCACCCAGAATGGAAGCACCCGCAACACCATGGATGTTTTTCACATAATTACCCATGCTTTTCATAACAAGATCGTGGGTATCCAAAAGCTCATCGACAACTACGGCTGTTACCCCCGTTTCTTGACGCACCAAAATAATGGGGCGAGTTTCGTTATCATCATTTTTTTTCCGCTCATCAGGCAAATTGAGTAAACTTGCCAAAGATTTCAACGCATAGATATTTTTGCCCATTTTTAGGGTCATTTCATCACCAACTTGGTAAAATTCTCCTACCCCAGGTGCCAAAGCTTGTTCGAGATTATTGGTAGGAATCCCATAGCGACTGTTAGAAACGCGCACCAACAACACATGCACCGTCACCAGTGTCATGGGTAACTTAATCAAAATCGTCGTTCCCTGGCCCGTTTTTGACATCAAATCAAGGGTGCCTTTCATTTGGCGAATATTGGTATGCACAACATCCATACCCACTCCACGCCCTGAAACTTGTGTAACCCCCGATTTAGTTGAAAATCCTGACATCAGAATTAAACGAGCCAATTCTTGTTCGGTCATTTCCTGATTTTCAGTAATTAATCCACGTTGAATCGCCATAAAACGAATATTTGTATAATTTAACCCTTGCCCATCATCTTCACATTTCACCACGATATTATTGCCTTCGCGATAAAAACTCAGTTTGATGGTGCCCGATTCTGCTTTACCTAAAAGGGTACGTTCATCAGCATTTTCTATTCCGTGATCAATAGCATTACGCAAAATATGTTGTAATGGATCACCTAAGTTGTTTAACACATCACTGTCTATCAAAATGTCGGTGCCATCAAGAGTCAGTTCTGCTTTTTTGCCCGTCATGCGGCATGTTTGTCGAACATTGCGTTGCAACTTAGAAAGAATGCTATTCACCGGCACCATGCGCGTTGTCATAATATTGTTTTGAAATTCCTTATTAAGACGATCTTGGTGAATAAACATTGTTTCTAATTCAACAAGGTCTTCCCGTATTGACATCGCCAATTCACGATTATCTACAATCGATTCAAGAAAACTATGCGCGACACTGTGCAACTCGTTATATTCTTCAAATTCCAGCGGGTCAAAATCATCCTCATGTTGAGCGGTTTTTTTGTAGCGGTTTTCTACACCCGTGATGCCACGTACATCAACCAGATTTTCTAGTTCAAACGTCTTTTGTTGAAGGCCTAAATTTTGATCCGTCAAAGTGCGTGTATTGTGCATGACATGTTTTAATCGTTCTTGAATTTGCCCCACCGAAATTGACAATTCACCCACCAAACGCATCAATTCATCAATCGTTTTAGTCGGCACCCTCAAAACCTGCTCTGGTGTTGATGGAGTAGCATCCTTTGCTGCTTTATTAGCTTGACTTTCCGCTTTATGTTCCGCTTTAACAGGCTCTGTAGCGGGAGTAGGGACTGATTCTGATGCTTCACGGGGGGGGGCATCCAGCTTACCTTTATCAATACGATTTGCCCAGTCTAACACCGATTGCAGAACTTGCTGTGCCTGCGGTGGCGGATCATCTTGCCCTAATAAGGCATCAACCATGAGCTCTATACAGTCAGCCGCTTCCACCATGGTATCAGTCAATTCTTGAGGCGGCACCATTTGATGCTTAGCAAGATACTCCAAAGTATCTTCAAGATGATGGGCAATGTTGGCAATAGCTTTAATGCCAAGAATATTCGACGATCCCTTCAGGGTATGCGCGATACGCTGCGCCCGTTCAATTTCTGTAATTTCAGGATTCTGAATAATATTCTGAATACAAATCGAAAAATCACCCGCATTTTGGGGCGTTTCTTGTAAATAGGCATCCAACAACTCACTATTAACATCTTCTGGAATAGTTAATAAAACATCTTCAGGTTGAGCAGTCGTTTGACGTTGATAAGCCTTTTCATCCTCAGAATCTTCTTCGGCAGTTGAACCGGCTGTCAATTGATTGAATAATACAACAGCAGCTTCATCTGTTAAAGGTTGCGCCCAAGTAGGCTGCCGTAAGTGATTAATTAAGACAATCACACTGACAGCCGGTTTAGCAAGATAAGCTAACACTAACGCAGGCCATTCTTCTAACACTTTTTTGGCCTGAGTTTTATGCGCTTGATCTTGAGTACTCAAGGCAGTCATATTATCAATAATAAAAGTACAAAATGCTTGCAATCCTTCTAAACCTAACATTTCGGATGCCACATATAAACGGTGCATCACCTCGGTATAATTTTCTAACGCTTCACTTGTTGCACTCTCACCAGTGTTATGCTTAATCATTTTATTAAGGGCAGTTGTCAAATCTTCTTTAGCAAATTCCAGTTCACTAATGAGAATTTCCAACACTTCCATATTGCCTAATGAAATTTCTCCGCTGACTTCTAAATCAAGCGATGGCATTTCTTGAATGACGCTCGTAGGCTGATCAACACTCGTTTCCATCGCTACCGCATCAGGCTGTTGCGACAGTGTCGCATCTGTTTCTACCTGTTGAGGTGGCGTTAGCAATGTCGTCAATAAATCAGGAACAAGTGAAGCCTCTAAAGGTGAAGGCCAGCCAGATTCTTGCATAAAACTGACTAAACTGGGCGCTCCCGTAGTAGGTGATTGCAAATACTCTAAAACTTCGACTGGCCACTTTTCAAAATACGTTTGGGTTTTGAGTCTTTGACTTTTATCCAAAATAGAAAAAGCCATCAAGTTATCATTGACAAACGTACAGACTTCTTGCAATCCAGCCAAGCTTGCCATTTCGGCTACATCCCATATATCTTGTACTTTATTGGTATAATCTTCAATCGCCTCTAAAAAGGCTTGGCCTTCATTTTCCATAGATACACATACCTCAATGGCTACTGTAAATCCCTCTTTTGAATCACTAATTTGATTACAAACCAGTTCTAAAATATCCTGAGAAAGCAACTGAATAACGTCTTCTTCAACGACACCCTGTATTGCCAAATCTGTTGTCGTATCAATAAGGCTAGGAACCGTGATTTGAGGGGATACACGGATCAATTTTTCGAGTAAGCTTTCCGCTGTAGTGGCATCAAGCTTTGTAGGCCAGTGGGTATTCTGTAAATGGTCTACTAATACATCTGCCTTGATTTTGGGTAACTGTAAATACGCAACGATCTTTGAGGGCCATTCTGCCAACACAGAACGTGCCGTCTCTCTAACTGAGACGGGTTCTCCACCTAAAACCATCACGTTATCATTGATAAATGTGCAAACTTCCGTGATACCGAACAAACCAGCCTGTTCGGCCGCCTCCCAGATCATTTCCACATTTTCAGTATAATTCATAACCGCTTCTAACAAAGCCTCACTACCATCCTCTGTTGCTATCAATTCCTCAATCACTTGAGCGTTTTCTTGGGCAACTTCATTGATTTTTTGAATGAGCAATTGGGCATTAGGAATGTTTACCTCAAGCTCTGTAGCTGGCATGACTTCTTGCTTTGAAGCTTCGGATTCTGTCGGGCCGGGTACACCAGTGCTAGGCGGCTGGATTGCCGTCAAATTTTCTTTTAAAATTAAGGCATTGGATTCATCAAGTGGGGCAGACCAATCCGCATTTTGCAAATGATTGACCAGCGGCTCACTGCCGGTTTGAGGTGCTTGCAAGTACGCCACGATCAATTGAGGCCAAGCTGATAATACCGAACGTGCTGCCTCTCTCGTTGAGACAGGCTCCCCAGCCAATGTCATTATATTGTCATTGATAAATGTGCAAACCTCGGTGATACCGAACAAACCAGCCTGTTCGGCAGCCTCCCAGATCATTTCCACATTTTCGGTATAATTCATAACCGCTTCTAACAAAGCCTCACTACCATCCTCTGTTGCTATCAATTCCTCAATCACCTGGGCGTTTTCTTGGGCAACTTCATTGATTTTTTGAATGAGTAATTGGGCATTAGGAATGCTTACCTCAAGCTCTGTAGCTGGCATGACTTCTTGCTTTGAAGCTTCGGATTCACTGCTATCATCAGTGATCGATTCAAAAGACATTGAAGCTGTCGGGATGGGTTCCTCAGTACTAGGCGGTTGGATTGCCGTCAAATTTTCTTTTAAAATTAAAGCATTGGATTCATCAAGTGGGGCAGACCAACCCGCATTTTGCAAATGATTGACCAGCGGCTCACTGCCGGTTTGAGGTGCTTGCAAGTAGGCCACGATCAATTGAGGCCAAGCTGATAATACCGAACGTGCTGCCTCTCTCGTTGAGACCGGCTCCCCAGCCAATGTCATTATATTGTCATTGATAAATGTGCAAACCTCGGTGATACCGAACAAACCAGCCTGTTCTGCCTCCTCCCAGATCATTTGCACATTTTCAGTATAATTCATAACCGCTTCTAACAAAGCCTCACTACCATCCTCTGTTGCTATCAATTCCTCAATCACCAGGGCGTTTTCTTGGGCAACTTCATTGATTTTTTGAATGAGCAATTGGGCATTAGGAATGCTTACCTCAAGCTCTGTAGGTGAAGTTGGTATGACTTCTTGCTTTGAACCTTCGGATTCACTGGTCTCATCAGTGCTCGATTCAAAAGACATTGAAGTTGTCGGGCTATCTACCTCGGTGCCATGGGGGTGAATCGCGGTGAGATTGTCTATTAATATCAAAGCCTTGGTATCATCAAGTGGCACAGGCCAAGCTGCATTCTGCATCAGTTTTACCAGTGCTTCGGTGCCGGTTTGAGGTGCTTGCAAGTAGGCCACGATCAATTGAGGCCAAGCTGATAATACCGAACGTGCTGCCTCTCTCGTTGAGACTGACTCCCCAGCCAATGCCATTATATTGTCATTAATAAATGTGCAAACTTCGGTGATACCGAACAAACCGCCCTGTTCGGCCGCCTCCCAGATCATTTGCACATTTTCGGTATAATTCATAACCGCTTCTAACAAAGCCTCACTACCATCCTCTGTTGCTATCAATTCCTCAATCAAGCTTGCGTTTTCTCTTTCATTGATTTTTGGAATGAGAAATTGAAAATTGGCATTTGAATCAGTGGCTGGTAAATTTTGTTTTAGCTGTTGTTTTTCAGAAGAAGCCTTAAATTCTTGAGCAGATTCTTTTTCTGAAGCAAGGGGTTCAAAAGTGGGGGATTGATCCGTGATTTCTTTTACTGAAGCAAGCTGTTCAGGTTCAAAAGCAAGGAATTGATCCGTGACTAATTTTTCACTATCGGCAGCCAATGCTTTTGATGTCATCAAAAAATCCTCTTTTTTCATATTATAACTATTATGTTCTTTTTCAAGATTCAATAATTCAAAAGGGGGCAGTTCTTTTTGATTCTCAGTCATTTCCTGTTCCAAAACAGGAAGTGGCGCTATCGTGAATTCTTCTTCAGACACACTAGCCAATTTGGGGGGGTCTGAAACCGCCAATTCTTTATCATCAGTGAATAAATATTGTTCTGAAACCGCTAAGTCTTTTTCATGAGCGGGTAAGTTTTTATGATTTTGATCATTATTAAAGGATAATTGGGAATAAGTATTTTCATCTTCAAAAGTATTTTCATCTTCAATATTTTTTTCTGGCGTACCTTTATTAGGCGCAGCTAAGTTGGCCGTTAATTCCCCATTTTCGGTTACATTTTCTTCTACTAATAACTCATTGTGAATGGGAAAGGGTAGCAACGCGGGTATATTTTCCCAAGTATCAGAAGCATCTAATGTTTCTAATTCTATTTCATCTTCTAATGCTTCATAAACAAGGGCTTCCGATGAGCGATTAATTGAAGGCACCGCTTCAGTTTGTTCCTCCTCCAATTCTATTACCTCGAAATTGGCAATCTGTAATTGAAACGCCTCTTTTTCATTCTCAAGCGGGTGTTCATCAGCCAAAATCAAGTTTTCATTGGCAAAAGAACTAACTGTTGTGGGTGAAGCAACCTCAGTAGATTGGTTTATAGGGGTCATAAAGGCACTATTGTCTTGTATCAGTTGAGCCAATAAAAGACTCGCTTTTGCTTTTGACATGACGATCGGCCAAGAATCAAGGCACAGTAATTCTAGCAACTTTTCTGCTGCTAAAGCATGCACCTTAAGCGCATCAAGTGTGGGATTTTGATGTCCTATTTCCTGCACTTGAAGATATTCAAGTACGCGCTTTGGCCACAATGCAAATAGTTCCTGGTGTTGTTTTTTGTGTTGAGGTTGTGAATATAATTCAAACACATTGTCATTAATAAAAAGGCAAATTTCTTGGAAACCTTTTAAATCTATTTTGTCAGCCATTTCCCAAAATGATTGCACAGTATCGGTATACTGTTCAAGCGCTTCTAAATAAGTATCACTTTCTGAATCATTTATAACAAGTTGGTTAAGAGCGGCTGATAAAGTATCGCTCATTTCAATAATCTTATTGGATAAATCAGACATTGGATTTTTCAGATTCGTTTTTTGATCAATTGTCAATTCTTGACTTAAGCTATCACATACTTTCTTCGCCAAGTCAAGTGGATAAGGTTGGGGCCATTGGGCAGCACTCAGAAAATCAATTAATTGATGATTGGCCTCTGAGGGTGAATAGAAATAATTTGAAATGAGTCGAGGCCAACGTTCAATTTGTCGAATAAGTGCTAAACGTTTGCTTGGTGCTAGAGGCGGTAATTGAATTAAGTTTTGGCGCAATTGCTGACAGATTGTAGCTAGCCCAGCTAAATTAATTTCTGTAGCCGCTTCTTCTATGTCTAAAAAATAACTTTCTATTGTTTCAATAGCACTGGTCACTTTTTCAGCACTTTCACTGACTAAGTTTACTAAGGCTTCGTATAAAACATAAGCCTCGTTGGTGATTTTGGTTTGTAAATTTTTTAGTTCTATGGCCGATTTTCGCATTTGCTCAGTTATCAGTTACCCGTTACTAGGAATCATGATTAATTAATGAATGAAATAAAAAATAAAATAAAAATGAAATGAGTTTGCCAATTATTGTAGAAATGATTGATGCATTAATGTTTTTATTCAATAAATCCTTTCTGTGTACAGGACAATATTTTGTAATATATTAATTTATGCCACTCTCCGGTTATACCGTTAAGTTACGAAATTGATTAATTTGATTATTTATTTTGTCCTGTACTTTTTTCTTCACAAAATATCACAGAGTACCACAGAGTCTTTGTCTAATATTTTAGATAGCTTTTCAGATCAATATTTTATTTATTCAAAATCATCAATTTATCCATGGGCAGACAAACTAAAGTTTGTATTCCTCTTTTCTGAAATACTATAGACGAAATTGAAATAAGGAATAGCCAAAAAATAAATTATCTATCCTAACGACATGAGGCTAAAGCCGTCATGCGAGCATCGCTACACCCGTTCTGGTTTTGCTTTTTACAATGCTGGCAAACTTAGAACGAAGGGATAGTTATTTATTTGGAACTCCCTAAAACACCGTATAGCGAAGTGTGTTTGAGCTTGAGGATTAAAAAAAAACGGATAGGTGGTAAGCTATTCGCCCTCTCCCCATAGTTACAATAAAAAAATCGGGTCATTATTTATTGAGTAAACACTTCAGTCTACAGAGGTACACAAAGTTTCATGAAAAATTTAGGAATGTTCTAAGTGCCCTGAAGTGTTTTGAAGTGTTTTAGGAAGTCAATTATTCATGAATTTCAGGTAATTTAAATACCCTAACCGATTCAATCAGTTGTCTAGAATACTCTACCAAACTTTCTGTTTGTGTGGTTTGCTCCTCTAACTGTTTACCCGTTTCTTGAGTACTCATCTGAATCGTTTGCGCTCGCTCTCGTAATTCATTACTGATTTGCGCTTGCTGTCTGGAAGCCATTGCAATTTGTTCTACCACTTGCACCAAATTGGAAGTGGTATTTTGCGTATCTTTCATTTGCTCACCAGCACGTTCGGTTAACCGCGAACCTTCAACCACCTGTTTGATGGTTTTATCCATAGTGCTAATAGTATCATTGGTTTCCACTTGAATATTCTTGACTAGGGCGGAAATTTGGGAAGTCGCGTTACGTGAGCTTTCTGCCAAACGTTGCACCTCATCAGCAACTACCGAAAATCCGCGTCCCGCGTCACCTGCTGCCGCAGCTTGCATACTGGCGTTAAGAGCGAGAACATGGGTGCGTTCAGCAATATTGTTAATGATATCAACAATACTACTAATTTCCTGAGCGCGTTCACCTAAGCGCTTCACTCGTTTTTCAGTCTCGTGAATGGTTTCTCGAATTTCGCCCATGCCGTCTACTGTGCTGGTGACGGTGACGAGCGCGACTTGAGTTGAACGGGTTGCTTGAGAAGCAATCTCATTACATGACTGCGCGACTTCAGCAATTTTATTCATCGCTTCAGCGGCTGCAGACAATTCGGCCATGGTGGTATCGACAACTTCTCGTTCCGCCTCTGCCACTCTGGAAACATTCTCACCTTGTATTTTGACTTGGCTAGAAGCCGAACCGACTTGATCACTAATATGACGGACATTCAGCAACACTTTACTGGTTTCTGTGGCCATCTGGTTAATCGCGTCAGCCAAGGGGCCGGTGACATCCTCAGTAACCGGTACTTGCACTGTGAGATCACGTTGACTCAATTGGAAAGAGGCTTTAAGTAACTCAATAATAGAGTTATTCAGCATCTCATTTTCTTTTTCCGCCTTAGCGAGGGCCGTCAAGCGATCTTCTAGGAGTCCATTAAAGGCGTTGCTGAGGGTTTCGAGTTCATCACCTGTTTTAATTTCAGCGCGTGCGGTAAAGTCACCTTCGGCCACTTGGGTAACTGTAGCTTCTAGGTGACTAATAGGTGCTGCAATACGACCAAAGAAGTAGAAACCGGCAATTCCACCGACAAATAAGATAATTGCCGCTGTGAAAATGGTGCTTTCCATAATGCCTGCGGTGAGGTTTTCTAAACGTTCTAGTGATTCTTCTTCTTGTAGATTGGAAAAAATAGCCCATTGCAAGCCGGGTACATTAATTGGCGCAAAGGCGGAAAGCACAAATTCGCCACGATAATCTTCATAAAGATCAAAGCCTGTTACGCCAGAGAAGGCGGAACGAGTACCTGGGCTATCGACGCGCTGGAGACCCACACTGGTATCTTTTAGTTCGATGTTGGCGATGATATCTTGAGGTAAATCAGCTTGTTGGACGGCAACTAAATAACCTTCTTTATCTTCAACTAACATACGGCTGTCATTACGCATGGTGCCATCGGCGGCGACAATATAGGTTTCACCGGTGCGTCCAAACTCATCATAGCGCCAGACGCGGTGATTGGTCAAAATATCGTTAATACTATAGATAGGAATTTGAAATATCAGAACGCCTATTCGTTGTTCGCCGTCATAAATAGGGGTAGCGACAAAAGCGGCTTGACTATCATAGGAGGGCAAATAGGGGGCAAAATCGACCAAAGCAATCGTGCCGTGGCGAGTTTGATTAACTTGATCATAAACTTGACCTAAGCCTGTTTTAGCAAAAGGGCCCTCTCTGAGGGAAGAAGCAAAGTCAATTTCTTTAAGCACTGAGTAGATAACATGACCGCTGTCAGCATCGACTAAGAATATATCTTCAAAGTCAAAGCGTCTCTGAATATCGTGGAGATAGGGATGATAATGGCGATGTAATTGGGTATAGCTAGAGGTATCAGTGCCCGCAAAATATTCTTCCTTGGTACCCAAGGGATTAGGATTAGCGGCAATATAATAATATTGGAGGGCAATACTATTATCGTCCAGTTGATTAAGCACATCAACCATCTCAGGTGCTTCATTGACATTGAGCGTACTATATTCTTGAGAAAAATCAGTCACATAGTAATCCCGCAAGCTTTCTTTGTACTCCTCAATGGGTAGGGATAAGGGAGCAGGTGGGCCTTCTTGTAAAGGGCCTTCATCCAACAGATCAAAATCTGTGTTAAGAGTGGCTTCCTCTTTAAAGCGGGGATAGGCTTCTTTGAGGCCACGCATAGCCTCAACCGTGGTTTTGGCATCAGCGTAAACCTTAATTTGGTTAAAAACCCAATTGAAGTAGTCCTCAACTTGGGCTTTTTTAGCGTCTCGCAATGATGTGATATGACTTTGGGCACTTTGAGTCAGCGCGTCTTCACCCAAGGTGCTAGCAATCTGACTAGTGACAAGAGCGGTGATTAGCACCGGGATGACTGCCAAAAAGGCAGAGCCAATAAACATTTTTTGTCGTAATTTCATAGCGATTGTCAGTTGTTTAAAGTGTTTTTTTAGACCGTGGGTATGGATGTTATGCGAATGGCAAATGGCTAAAAGGCGTTTATAGATCGATAAGAGTACAAGGGATTTGCGAACATTCGGGAAGCTTCGCTTCATCCCGGGATTTTTTAAGTTTAATTATTGATTTTTAAATCAATTAAAAAGCTAACTCAACCCTTTATTTTCCCATTTTTCAAGATAGCGATGTATTCCGCATGTTTAAAAAGCAGTTAGTTTAACTGATTATTTTATTTTATCAGCCATTGGTTACTCAATTTTTGAAACACGCTCTTAGGATTTTTAATTTTATTTATCGTTATGCTCCGGTTTCTCTCAATTACACTCTAATTATTTAATTAGACTTGCTGAGGTAACAAATTAGACCTTATCAGAAGACGATACGTTTTTCTTTATCTAATCAAATATTTATTTTCAAATCAGCTGATTTCCAATCAATAGAGTAAATAGAGATTATACCGATTTAATTTTATGACATTTACTAAAATAAGAATTTAAAGTAAATCAATGGGTTACGTTAAATCTGTATAAACTCTAATGAAAACTTATGCTTATGCCAATATCGGACCTATTATCGATAAATTCTATTACAAGCATTCAGAAATTTAGCTGCCCTATAAATCAGTAGGTACACAAAAATATTTTAACAATTTCTACAATAGAATTGTCCAGAAAGCTAAGTTCTTGATTTTGCGTCTTGCACAATAATGGTTTACGTTATTTAGGGACAAGTCTAATATAAATAAATTAGGTTTAAAAAATTGTTCATGTTCACCTACTACCTTGTAAAATTAATTTTGTAAATTAATGTAGGGATCTGAGAACACTTTGAAATTCACCACACCCCATAACGTTGACAAAGTCAGTACTACCTATATTATTCATGAGTTCAGGATTTATTAGAGTCAAAAAATAGGACTACAAACTTTAGTTTGTCTGTTCCTTGATAAATAGAGGACTCCAATTAAAGTCTTTATCTGAAAAGTTATAGGATAGCTTTACTTGTCTAACCATTGAAGTGAAAAACGGTTAAAGTGGCAAACTTGAGTGGTAAAGTTGATTGACTCAGGAGAATTGCACATAAAAGATTGGAACAGGCGATGTTGTAAAGTAACACAATGATTCTAAAAATCTTTTTGTGAAAATTTGGCTTGACAAATCGTAAGACTTTAAGACTTTATAACTTATTGTTTTTAATTGATGTAATGGATAAATAAAGTCTTTTGACAATAAAGTTGTCCCATAAGTTTAGCTATTGATGAAAGCGTATGGCATATCAATGAGTTTTCGAGGCTCAAGTTTTTGTACGCAAAAACTTGAACTGATTAAGTTATTTAGGAATAAGTATTAATATTACCTAAAACGGGCAATTAAAAACGTGACTATTTCACTTAAGATATTGAATTAGTTCTCAATTTTTAAAAATTCCGTTTTATTTTCACTCATCAAATGGTGAAATGAAAATAAGATTAAATCATTGATTAATAACATTAAAATTAAATGTCATTGCCATTTTTAGGTATGACATTACCCCGTATTCTGATTGTACAGTTTACTTGATGTTATTGAAATGTGAAATTTAAAATGTTTTTAAAATAAAAAAGTTAATTAAGTTAAGTCAAATTTTTATGCCAGGTTTTAGAGACAAAGGATAGTCTTAAGAATTTTGACAATGAATAGTGTTTCAGAAGTAGGCAGCGATAAACTAAATCGTGCCATGTCATAATAAAGTCAAAAAATATCAAACTAAAAAGCCACGTCTTATTGTCAGTTTTGGTTTTTACTGATATTAAAATAGGAGTACAAACTTTAGTTTGTCTGCCCTTAGATAAACATAAAATTCTGAATAAAATATTGAACTGAAAAACTAAAGTTTTGTCAGATCATAATTTTGTGGGCTAATTCATTAAATGCAACGCAGCCCAAAAGCTCAGTGTGATTTCATTCACATCTAATAAAATGAAGCACTTAATTTGACAATCTCACATTTCCTATATGTACGTAGGGTAGCGAAATGATTGGCTCGATGTCATTGCTCGAATGTGACATTGTCGAGTTAAAACACCTCACTAAATACCCTAAAAAACGGGCCAAAGTTTTGAACTAAAAAGTGGTTTTGAATTTATCGCAAAAATACTCACAACAGGAAAGATACTCAATTTGAAATCATTAGTCAAACAACAATTTATATTGCTCCTTTTTAAAAAGCACTTTATAAATTAATACCTTCGCCAAATTTTGAGTATTAAATAAGGTTATTATGATAATTCATTGAAAATAAATGAAACTTAAAATTTATTTTTTCTTGATCTTTAAAGCGATAAGTATTTGAAATTTATTTAATTCATTATTAATAACCTTGTTAAATATACAAAAAATGGAGAAGGTATTGTAAATCATTCTATATTTTTAGTGAGTTTACAAGATGAAGTATTATGTATTTCATGAACGGATGAAATTTTGAACAAATTATTCAGTTTGAAATCTTTTTTCCAATTTTCTATGTTCAAGTTTTTCAAAAAAAATTTGAACATCCTAATATAAGGGTATTGTGGTGACTATGGATTCATTTTAAATTACAAAGCTATAGGATTTCAAAAAAATGAATTCCACATTATCACGCTAAAGTTTCGCGATGCTAAATACCGTTTTTGCGCGCAAAAAATGGGGTAAAGAATGTTTTATAACCAACAGCTAGGGCCGTTGTCTAAAAACTCAAGTCCCCTAGGACTACATAATTATTTATCTGAAGGCGGAAGTCTAAGTTGCCCTTGTTGCCCAAAAGCACCGTAAAATGAACGACTGAATTTATGAACTTAGAACCCCTAAAAAGTATCAAGCCAATTCCACATTTCACGCGCAACAAATTTTGCGTGGAAAGTCACTGTTCATGCCCGTTTTTGTTTTAACTGATATTAATATAGTTTGTCAGATAAATATGTTGGCCTTGAACATACTGGACATCACTGTTTTGATAACTGATAACTGATTTTCACGCAAAAGTTTTTGCGCGCAAAAACTTTTGCGTGAAACTGATAACTGAAAAACTATAGCTATATTTTAGTGGCTATGGATTGAAAAAATCCTTGATGGTCAAAATTAAACCAGAGTTGACCGTTTTTTTCGTAGCCAGTGGTGCTGTAGGGTTTAATGATCGAGGGCAAAGGGGGTAAATGGGTGAGTTTATCTGTCTCAGTGAAGTTGATATGTATTGGTAAATTGTCAATGACAATACCACCTGCTGCATTGCCTTGTCCTAAAATGAGAAGTTTTTTAGCCTCAACAGGTTCAAGTTGCAATAATTTATGGAAGTCAAACACGGGGATTAGATTACCACGCAGATTAATGAGGCCCAGTAGCCAAGTGGCCGTAAAAGGAATGCCACAAATTTGAAGGATTTCGGTAAGTTCACAGGTGGTTTTTTGAGCTATCAGTAGGCCAAGGTTACCCACATAGAATCCTAACCGACGTGTAATAGCTTGTTTTTCTTTGAAGGCTTGTGTGGTGTCATCGGCTTGACGATGGAGCGGACGGTTTAGGGCTTGACTTGGTGTTAATTTGGCTATTTTCTGGGTCATAGTTAGTTATTGGATTTTCATTTTTGTGGTCTATAGCAATAGAGATCGGAATAGATATTACTTAAATATTGAACCTTTTGTTATTTAAAGTTTTTTTCAAAAAGTGCCCGCCTCCGATTTCGGTTCGAGTGCCATAACAGGCGGTTCAAAATTTTCGTGCAAGGCTCAAACCACCAAAAAATGGGGGGACACAGTTGGAGGGAATTTCGCCTAAGCAAAAAGTGTTCCGATCTCTATTGGTATGATGTGGTTAAACCCCATCACACTACTCATTTATTGTACGGCCTCTCAAAATACGTTATTTGCCAATTGAAAATACACTTGCCGATGGATAATTCCCAATTCCCAATTCCCGATTCCCAAAGATTCCATATAACAAAGCGACTATTTATCGAACACTGGGGGGGGCAATAAAATCTTGTAAGGGCTGTCCATTAAAGTGTAATAAAGCGGGGTTACGTCCCGGGTAGGATACCCAATCTATGTAGACTTCGTTGCCAGTCAGTTGGTGGCGTTCGATAAAATAACGGAGGTGACGCATGGCTTTCTTAATCCGGCGATCACGGACGGCGGAGAGTGCCTTGGTTGAAGTATCATGCAAAGGCGTTGTTATCAATTGTTGTTCATATTCTGAGCGCGTGATATTGGCTAGACTGGCTAAGGCATCAAGAGTGGTGCCTTTTCTACTGCCTTGCAATCTTTCCATAACTGAAAACCATGTCGCTAGGAGTACTTGGGCAAACTGTGGATAGTCAACTAGAGTTTCTCGGCGGATTATGAGCATATCAAAGATTTCCCCGGGAACTTGACGGCTGTCAAAGAGTACTTTGGCAGATTCTGCATGGGTTAACTTGTGTAGATTGGGATTGCTAGTAACAACACCGTAAATTTCTTTCTTAAGAAAGGCGTCAGGTATATCACTTTCAACAGTATCGACGATGTTGATTTCGTCAAAGGCAATCTGATTTCTGATTAAGTAACGATCGAACAAATAGTGCCGGGAGGAGTTTTTGACGAGGCCAAAGGTTTTGCCACGAAGACTGTGAAGGCCTGTATCAGCATTAGGGGACAGTAATATAGCCTCATTACCATTACTGGTATTAGTGATTAGGATCACATCGGCTTCTATATCGCGTCTGACAAGTTGAGCAATGGCATCGATGTTGGAGATGGTAATAGCTTGGACTTCTTGAGTGATAAATTTGTCGATGGTGTCTTGGTAATTATTGTCTGGGATAAATTGCACTTGGATTCGATGTTTGGCACTGTGTTCATGAAAGATGCCTTCTTGGTCAGCAAGATACCAAGGCATCCAAGCAATTTGAGGAGCGACAGCTAAGTTGAGTTGTACCACAGAACGATTTTCATCGTCTTCTTCTACATTAGCTTTACCTGTGATATCAGGAAAATCACAGGCACTCAAAAACAATATGATTGCCAATAATAGTGGTGTGCGAATAAGGTAGTAAAACGGCATTTTTCAATTTTTCCTCACTTGCAGTGTTTCAATAATGGTGAATAATAAGGGTAAATGGTGAATTGCGTGTTTGAAATAAAAGTTAAAAATGAAAAAACGATATACTTTTCCCACTCAGTTTTAGCCTATAAGTACCCGTCCACATAGTTGTTCAAAAATAAAGTGAATAAAAACAATAGTTTTCGTTGCCAAAATATCGAAAAACTTCGGCACGGGTACTGACCTCTGATGTTTGGCAAACTTCAGATGTTTTGACAGAGGATAAATATACTTGGTATTGTCATAAATTGCGCTTTTAAATTTTAACTCAACGGCCAACAGCGAAAGTCAGGTGGTGGTGACTAAATCAAAATTGGCGAATTTTTGAACGGCAAAAGCGCAAATTATAACGGTGGACAGTATAATATCGTTTCAAATTTTCATCGAAGTACACGACAATTTGGATGTTAAGGATAGTCATTAGACACCCAAAACCGTTGTATTATAGAGTTTGTTCGATAATCGGTTGGCCTTATACATCACTAAATATTAAGAATATCAATCTTTTGAGAACTGAATAGTTCTGTGATAATTGATCATTGATATAGATTTGCGTTTCCAAAATATCTTCGAGAACAATATCAAAAATAAATACACGCAGTACCTAAGCGAACTAAGGGTTGAATTGAATTAGGTCAATCAGTGAGTTAAAAATCAGATTATTAAATAAAACTTCGCTTATTTAAATTAACTGAAAGTCATTTGCTAAACAACTGATTCATTTCTCTATTCATCATTTTTCATTCTTAATTCGCATTATATAGTCTATCAGTTTTTCATTTTGACTGATAAGGATAAGGGTTTTAATTAGTTATTAACTAACTGCTAAGGGCATTGGGCAAATATTCTTTAATCACCTCCTTAAGTTTTTCTTGTTCAACAGGCTTAGTTAAGTAGACGTTGGCACCTGCCATAGTTCCTCGGAGTTTATCAAAGCGTGAGCCCTTCCCAGTTAACATAACGACTGGGGTATTTCTGGACAGTTTATGAGATTTAATTTCTTTACAGACTTTGTAACCATCGATGCCAGGTAACATCAAATCTAAGAAAATAATGTCGTAGACGGTCTTTTGTATGTACTCAAGGGCTTCTTCACCTGTTTCAGCAAAATCGATATCCATACCAAATAGTCCTAATTGAATTTCCATAGATTTGCGTACTGGGAGGCTGTCATCGACAACGAGGGTTTTGGTACCCGTCCGTGATGTTTTTTCAGCACTATGAGCCGCACCAAGTAAAGCGGCATTAGCCTCTTCATCAAGTACTTTTTCGCCACCAATGACCGCTTCAGGAACATACTTATAGACTTCAATAGTAACTTTATCAAGGGTTTCAAGAACCCGTTTTAAAGTCAGCGGCCGACGTAGATAAACTTCGTTGGTGGCTGTTGCTGGGGCTGTTTTGGTAACGAGTACGACGGGAATATTACTGTGGTGTACACTAAAACTACGCCATTCATTTTGTGCATCAGCATCATCAGCATCAAGCAGTATAATTTCAGCGGTTTCACGTTCTGTGGAACTGAGCATCGTGTATTGTCGACTGCGTGAAGCGGCAAGCTTGAAAATGCTACCCAAAGTATTTTGTTCATTGGACGCAAGACCAAATACACCCACCTTGAAGATTTTATCCATAGATATATTTCCTGTTTTGAGTTGTAACGGATATTTTGGAAAGCCTAATTTTTTTTGTTTTAAAGCCTTTTCTCGGATAGTCTCAAATAATGGCGGTATAATTTCAATCAATTACAAAAAATCAGGGCATGATGCCTCACTTAAAAAATCAAGGCCTTAAATATTTTAAGGCTTGACTGGGACAGTAAGTCACTGATTTTTAAAACACACATTGGTTTGTAAAAACTATCTCTTCTCGTTGCCCCAATTTCAAAGCATTAGAATCGGTCGCTAATAAAGTACCTTAATATTCTTTGGTATTGAATGACTTTATAAATCAATTATTTAAATAATCCAATAGTTTGAAACCATAAGTCAAGGTATGATGGTCAATATCATTAAGTTAATGTTTTTTTCGTGAGCGCGATTTATCGTCTATTAATTTTGCCTATTTCTGTCAGATTCATTTAAATAATCACGCTTCGCGCTAAGAATGCATCGTTCGTAAATCTTGAAACGGGAACGCCTTTGCTTACCCCCACCTGAGATATGTTAAATGTAACATAATTATATTATAAGGCGAGAAATCGCTCCTCTGCGGCGTGCGGTTAATGGCATTAGCTACTCATTTTTTCCTAAATTTATTCCGAAAAAATAACGGAGTAAATTACGACATTTTATCTACAAAAAATGATTGATAATTGATAATACATTACGTCATACAGCAGCAAAGTTCAAAATTCACATCTTGTTCTGTTTGGATAGCGCGTTCTTCAACATCAGCTTGTTCAAAAAAACGGATTGTAAAGCGTTGTTTACCTCCTTTAATTTCTGGATAGCAGGGATGTTCCATCAGCATCCAGACTTGAATAATCTGGTAATTAACATTGCCATCCAGTTTGGATTGAAAAAAACCGCTGAGCGCGCTTTCTTGTGAAGTCACGGCATTATTGCGTATCAGGTATAGATTTAAATCAATCGCATCGCGCAGGGGCATGAGTGGTGCTAACCACTCGCTTAGTTTGTTTTGGCGTTGTTTAGGATTTCTTTGTAACCAATGATAATAACCAGGTAAGTCGGAACGACATGTTCCACCTGATATAGTACTGCGTTGCCGTATCAAGTGAATCAATTGATTTTGTGATAAATTTTCTTCTAATTGGCTTTCAATATGGTCTAATTTTTCGACAAGTTCTTTGGTTTTATCTAATAGGTTGGTAAGGCGTTCCGTATTAACATTGGGGGTACGTTGCCAACGTTCCAAAATCAGCGCGTGGTGTTCTAGATCTTTGATAAGTTCGACTTTAAAGTCAATACGGGCTATGAAGTCTAATATTTCAATGAAATTGTCAATAACGGCGCGACTGTCCCATTCGGCAGGCCCCTTGATACGATACATAATACCAGCAAATAGGTACTCAAGTCGCAGTAGATTTCTAATGCGCTCATTGAGGGGTTGTTCATAAAGATTTTTTTTCTTCACAGTCCGAGTTCCTTGATAATTGTGAAACTTCGTTACCGAAGTCATTGTTAAACAATGTAACGAAGTCATTGTGAATTGTGAAAAGAAGTCATTGTGAAACGATGTCACGAGGTCATTACGGCGTGTGTGAAGTGATGCCTGTAATTAACAAAGTTTTACGATTTGTTATTGGTTATTGGTGTGGTATTGATAGAGCGAGCTTGCTTTTCGTACCGTTGATGTAAAACTAAGACTTCTTGTTGTAGATTTTCTAAATCGGTCTGATTGTAAATCACGTCATTAGCTATGGCAAGCCGTGCCTCTCTACTGGCTTGCGCTTTTATCATCTGTTCTATTTCAATTTGACTTAAACCGGGGCGACTTAAAAGTCGCAGACGCTGTAAATTGGGTGGACAATCAATAACAAGTACACGATCTAGCCTTTCCTTATAGTGTGTTTCTAGTAATAAAGGAATACTTAATACACAATAAGGAACAGACAATGCCGCTACTTTTTCCTGCATAACTTGGTAGATGCGAGGATGTAAAATCGATTCTAAACGTTGACGTTGTTGGTCATTTGCAAAAATTTTTTTGCGTAATTTAGCACGATTGAGTTCGCCATTGAAGTTTATTATTTCAAACCCAAAGGTTTGTGCAATCAGTTCAAGCGCCGGTTGGCCTGGTTTCACCAAGGTATGGGCAATAACATCGGCATCTATGATTGGCACACCGAGCTTGGCAAATAAATTAGAAACGGTCGTTTTACCTGCCGCAATACCCCCAGTCAGGCCAATTTTCAAGGGTAAATCCATAAGAAATAAGCCTGAGTCATATTTTCTCCCCACAATAAACTAAGCCAACCTGCCGCGGCAAGGTAGGGTCCAAACGGGATCGGTATATTTTTATCATGGGAACGCCATAAAATAAGCGTCAGACCAACCATGGTACCAACAAGTGAGGAGATTAAGATAATCACGGGTAAAGTTTGCCACCCTAACCAAGCGCCCAATAGTGCCAGTAATTTAAAGTCTCCATAACCCATGCCCTCTTTACCTGTGAAAAGTTTGAACAGCCAATAGACTGTAAAGAGGCTCAGATAACCGGCCATTGCCCCTATGACACTGGATTGAATATCCGTATATAACCCAAATAAGTTGCATAATAAACCGAGCCATAAAAACGGTAAGGTTATATTGTCGGGCAATAATTGATGATCAAAATCAATCATACTGGCGGCCAGCAAGGCCCAAGTCAAGGCTAAAGCCCCTACTAAATGCCAAGTTAAGCCAAAATGCCAAGCTGTGATCATGGCGAGTAAGGCACTAGCCACTTCAATCAAGGGATAGCGTAATGATATAGCTTTTTGGCATGCGTTGCATTTACCCCCTTGCCAAATATAACTGAGTAGGGGTATATTTTCTAAAACAGTGATTTGATGATCACAATGAGGACAATGAGAACGTGGTTGACTTAAATTAAGCACTTTGTCATGTTCAGACTGAAAAAGGTTTAACAATTCAGCACACTGCGTCCGCCACTCTCGTTCCATCATAATGGGTAAACGGTAAATCACGACATTTAGGAAACTGCCGACAATCAAACCTAAAATTCCAGTGATAAAGATAATGGTGCTAGGTTCTGTAGCAAGATAGGTCATTTTTGTTATTCGTCAAATCAATTTTTATCTCTATCTATACTCAGCATTGTCATAGATTGAACTGATTTTTCGCTGTCTAATGGGGCCTATTACGCCCTGGCGGACTAATCCACCCGACATTGACATCTTGGGTGTTCTCCAAAAAGCGCAATTTGTGACGGTGCAAAGTATAAACATCTTACGGTTAAATTTCACCACCCATAGAAAATATAGGCAGGTACATTGCCAACACTAATCCACCAATGACAACGCCTAAGAAGGCCATAATCATGGGTTCCATCATTGAACTCAGTGATTCCACTAATGCGTCTACTTCTTCTTCATAGTAATCAGCCACTTTATTTAGCATTTTATCAATATCACCAGACTCCTCACCAATTTGAGTCATCTGTACACACATATTAGGAAAGACTCCTGTCTCACGCATACTTTCTGCTAACGGTATGCCAGTTGATACGTCCTTTTTAATAGCCATCGTGGCTTCATAAAAAACAATATTGCCTGTGGCCCCTGCAACGGAGTCCATCGCCTCTACCAGCGGCGTGCCCGCCGCAAACATCGTGGCTAAGGTTCGGCTAAAACGGGCTATTGCTGATTTTGTGAGCAGTTCTCCAAATAACGGTAGTTTTAATGATAGTTTTTGCAGGAAATTTTGGAAGGCCACTGAGCGTTGTTTAGCTTGAGTAAACGCTATTTTTAAGCCTATAATCGTGCCAAATACGGGCATCCAGTTGGCTACCATAAAATCCGACATGTCAACAGCCAATTGAGTTAAAGCCGGTAACTCGCCACCAAAGCTATTGAACATATCAGCAAACACGGGCACCACATAAATCAGCAAAATCGCACTGACTATCATTGCCACGACCATAATTGAAATGGGGTAGCTGAGGGCACCTTTGATTTTCTTCTTCATGCTCTCACTTTTTTCTTTATAATCCGCCAATTTGGTTAAAAGTGATTCAAGAATACCGGCCTGTTCCCCTGCCTCCACAAGATTACAAAACAGTGAGTCAAAATACTTTGGATGTTCACGCAGCGCATCCGCCATTGTCC
>JAYQWI020000518.1:0-3693 GCA_035871815.2 Candidatus Parabeggiatoa communis | reverse complement strand
AAGAAGTGCGAGAATATGCGGATACGGCTGCCTTTGAGTTTGAATATACCATTCATGGTAGCACTTACCCCATTGGCACAACCTTTGACGGAAATCAATGGAATCTGCTAGTGCCAAGCAACGTCGAGCCTGGTCAAATTGGATTGGCGAAAATAAAAGACGACAAGTTGTCTTTATTTGCTCCTAAACTTAACTGGAATAGTCAGACAAAGCAGTTTGATATTACTATAGCAAAACCAAAACCACTCATTATTCCAAAAGAAGTGCGAGAATATGCGGATACGGCTGCCTTTGAGTTTGAATATACCATTCATGGTAGCACTTACCCCATTGGCACAACCTTTGACGGAAATCAATGGAATCTGCTAGTGCCAAGCAACATCGAGCCTGGTCAAATTGGATTGGCGAAAATAACAGACGACAAGTTGTCTTTATTTGCTCCTAAACTTTCTTGGAATGGAATGAAGTTTAGTATTAGTATTCAACCTCCTTATGTTCAAATTACTAAGGATGAAAAAAATATTCTCAATGCCAAACTCAATGCCTTGCCGAACAGCCAGATTGAGTATATGGATAAAAAGGCACTGACTCATTTGTCCGAAGAACTAACAAGTTGGCTTGAGGTGCCTAATAAAACAACAATAAACAACATCCAAGCACGATTTGCGCGTAAAACCCAACTGACTCCAAAGATCGTAGATGGCAAATATGGCAATAAAATCATCACGCTTTCTCTGGATAAGATGAACTGGTATCACTCACAGTTTTCGTTGCTTTCTTCTGATCCGGTAGAACGTCCTATGGTTAACCCGGAAGGTTGGACGTTGCGTTCAACGTCTTCTAAACAGGTAACGTCTTCTAAACAGGTATTAGCTACTCTTAACGCTTATGGTCAATTGACGACGTTTAAATTGCATCAACTTTTAGAGGGAAACCCGACTAAAGAATTTTTTCTCCACCCAAAAGCGGGAGCAGATAATATTTTGCTTAAGCCAGTGAAAATCCGTATTACAGCAACTAAACTCAGTAGCGGATGGGACTATGAGCATCCTCCACAAAAAACAGAATCCTTAAAAAGGACATTTTCCCCAAAGGATTTTGCCGGTTTTGCCCCAATCATTGAAATCGAAATGAAAGATGGCAGATTAATTGAGTTGATTGGTGAAGTTGATCGATACGAAATAACGCCAAATCAAATTATTGCTAATGGTGAACCTCATCATTCAGAGAAAATTGATATTGAGCTTGATCATGTATATGCGATAACACCAATTGGACTCAGTAGCTTTGGCCGCACTGAGCTTCGGGCGGATAAATTAGAGGCGTTTCTTAATGCACTTGATCTGAAGGATGTAGAAAAAAAATGGCAAACGTTTTTTCGTAGTCACCAAGCGGGCTTAGATGTTTATACGGGCGTTTCTAAAAATGCCACAGTCGTCATTCGGCATCTCTATCCACAAAACGGTGAATCTGCATACGAATTTTTACCAAAAAACACCGTTTCGAGCAAATATCACAGTCTTTCAGGTGTTATTCGTAAACATGCTGAATTGTGGAATGGTCGAGAGTGGAAAAAATTAACGAAGGGGATACCAGGGCACTATCGTTTTTCAGATAAAGCTACAGAGCAAAAGACGGTTTATATTCTTCTGTCTGCTGTTTCGCTGGAGGCTTCTAATCCAGTGAGTGCTGGAGAAAGTTCATACAAAAGTGCAGTCAGTGTACCTTTGGCTGATGATGATCCACTTGATGATTTATTCCTAGATGAAGATGAATCATCAGAAAACGAACCTGTTCAAATGCCAACTGGAGAATCTCAGGGTTCTGTTGATAACGTTGGGCGATTTATTGCTTTATGGAAAAAATCGGCAGTATCACTCGCCCAGTTACTAAAGGATAAGGGAATAACAACTTGTCAGGTATTTGTGGTTTTTACCGATGCCAAAAACCATCGCTTTGAAAAACTAGCCACAATCGTTCTAACAAAGCGCGGCTTCAATTATCAAACCCAAATGTCTGATGAGGTTTCAGAAAAATTTCATCAGTACTCAAATCACTTTATAAACTCAACGACACTGAGTCGTCGTACAAGTACTCTAGTACGTCTCTTTGCTGAACATTTGGGTAGTACTTTGTTACCTGATAGTAAGCTTTTATTTATTGCCCCTGAAGGTGAGCAAATAAAAGTGCAAAAGTCTCATATCCGGAATAGCCTGTTCCGCATGAGATATATTGTTGGCTTCCTTAAAGCAGAATCTAAGTCAGATATCGTTCCAGTTTTTAAGGAAGTCCTTAAATAACGCATGTCATTTTCGTTTTAATGACTAGAGCAGGACGGAAATTCCCATACCATTGAGAAATCCGATTTTTCCAAAAAATCGGATTTCTTTGAATTGTGGTATGGAAACTTCAGCTTTCCTGCACTAGCAACATTGCACGATATGAGGTCAAAATATGAAGGGTAGTTTATCAATAATAGGATTCATCTTATTTGGAATCCTCTCGCAAGCGGTTGCGTCTGTGCCTTTGCCAGACAATGACAACGTTTTGCAGCGTAAGCACAAAGCTTACAAACTTAATGTCAATCGCTTTTTTATTGTGAAAAAAACACCCATTCAGGTGTTTGAAAATGCGAAGGATACCAATCCAATGCCCCAAAAAGTGGTAAGATTGGGTCAACTCTTTTTTGCCCACCAAGAAACGAATTCTCGCCTATTACTTGGGCAATATCAATCAACAGGGGCAAATCCTGGTTGGACTGAAATGTTGGGATGGGTTGACAAAGCAGATTTGCTTGAAGACCGTATCCATCCGCTAACCGTCGGAGAGGCTATCAAGAAGGGATTGAATGTTAAACAATCTAATGAAGCCGGTGGTCTTTCTCCACAAAATAGCCTTTACTTACGAACGGTCACGCAACCAGAACGGCTTATAAAGCCTAGAAAAAATCCTAGCGACGAGACAGGGAGTGGAAAGGCAATCAATAGCTTTACTTGGTACAATGTCTATGACATTGTTGAACACCAAAGCAAGCAATGGGTACTTGCTGGAAATGCACCCAGTCTTGCATCTGACGATCTATTTGAAAAGACTGTCGGTGTTGGTGGTCCAGAACACGTATTGTTAGGCTGGCTATCCTTAGAAAAAATGACCATTTGGGCTTCAAACTTGGTGCTTGAACTCAATACATCACCAGAAGCTGTCAATTACCGGGTAGTAAATAAGAAACCGGCAACCGTCAAGGCAGAACGTCGTGAGGAAAGTCAAGATATGTATACTGAGCCATTGAATAAATTATGGCCCAATGGCAAAGAAAATCCAGATTACCAGGATTCTGTTCGATTAGATCCTTATGGTCTATCGCCTGATTTTCCGAGACGAGTGGTTGTCCAAGCTTGGCCCGATGTGATTGAAGTCGCATCAGCGGCATCTATCAACAATAAAATGAAAGAATCCACGATTCTTGAAATTAAAAGAGGTCTCAGAACCGCAATACGTGACCTGCAAAAAGTTGACCTTACTTTTATTGTTGATGCAACGGGCAGCATGGAAGACGAAATTCATACGGTTTCAGATTTTTTGGGTACACTGAGTAGCAAATTGGCGACCTTACAAACGAAGGGTACACCAGTAAACCTTCCATTTCCCAATGGCGACTCACTCACTCTGTCAACAAATCTTAATATTGTTGTT
>JAYQWI020000517.1:0-16384 GCA_035871815.2 Candidatus Parabeggiatoa communis | reverse complement strand
CGTAAGCTCTCCGCTTTAGCCTTGGCATGTTTGGGTACATTGGCTACCGCAACAACGATGATCACGCCTTCCTCGGAAAGGCATTTAATCATGGCCTTGTAGTGGTAGGGATTTTGGTTCCGATAAGCGGCGAATAGTGTTGTGTTGGTTTTGTATTGCACGATCTTTTGAAAGCCGTTGCTGGATAGAACGGTTTTAGCCGCTGCGAGACAGGATGGGCTTGTGAAGGATAACTCCTTTCCGACACTGACACCCATGTAAGGCGGTATTGCAAACACGAGTGGCGAGGCAATGAGGAGTAAGGTGAGTAGTGAGAGTGGATAGCGTTTATTTTTCATTTGGATTCTCCATTAATGATTGCGGTTTTTATAGAGACTGAAAGCAGAACTCGTCATTTTGACTAATTATACTATTTCAGATAATTACGGCAAAAGCGTCTAAAATTATTTTTCTAAATTAGATATCGCTTTTAATTTCATTATCGTATCTTACCACATATTAGTTTTGTTTTTCACGCCAATGTTTTTGCGCGCAAAAAATTTGGCGTGAAAAGGTGTTAAGATTATCGTATATCATTTTGCTCTAAATATAAAATTTGCAATTAGGGTATTAGGGTATCAATATAGGGTATTATTTAAGTCATTTGTATCAATTTAATGAACTACTGAACAATTTTCACGAATAAAGGGCTTTTTCGATCTATTATAATAATATTTGGCTCTATCCCATGTATTTTGATAATATAAATCGTTTAACGCGATTATTCAATTGTGACAAGATTCAATAAGAATTATAATGTTTTTCCAGTTTGCACGGGAACATGGGCTTGTCAGCTTTTGAAATTTTTGCACGCAAAAATTTGTTGAATTGATAATTGTTCATTGTTTTAGTCTAAATCATTCTCTATTAACCAAAAAGGGTTTTTATGAATATTAATGAAATTCAATCATTTGTTCCACCAGTTCGCACTTTGATGGGCCCTGGGCCTTCTGATGTGCATCCTCGGGTTTTGCAGGCCATGGGACGTCCGACTATCGGTCATTTGGATTCAAATTTTATTGATATGATGGATGAGCTTAAGGTGTTATTACAATATGCCTTTCAAACTGAAAACGCCTTAACCATTCCACTCTCCGCACCCGGTTCGGCCGGCATGGAATGTTGTTTTGTTAATTTGGTAGAGCCAGGTGATAAAGTGGTTGTCTGTCAAAATGGTGTATTTGGTGGCCGGATGAAAGAGAATGTGGAACGCTCTGGTGGCATTGCAGTGATGGTTGAGGATGAGTGGGGAAATGCTGTTGATCCTCATAAATTAGAAGAGACGCTGAAGGTTAATCCAGAAGCGAAAATTGTTGCCTTCGTTCATGCCGAAACCTCTACTGGTGTGCAATCAGATGCGAAAACATTGTGTGAAATCGCGCATAACTATGATTGCCTCACCCTTGTTGATACCGTCACTTCGCTTGGCGGAACGCCGGTTAAAGTGGATGAGTGGGAAATTGATGCCGTTTATTCAGGCTCACAAAAATGTTTGTCTTGCACCCCCGGCTTGTCGCCTCTCAGCTTTAGTGAAGCTGCGGTTGAGAAAATTAAGGGGCGCAGGAGCAAGGTACAAAGTTGGTTCCTCGATCTCAATTTGGTGATGAGTTATTGGGCTACCGGTGCCAAACGCGCTTATCACCATACTGCCCCCATCAATGCGCTTTATGGATTGCATGAATCCTTGGTGATGCTTAAAGAAGAAGGGCTAGAAAATGCGTGGGAGCGACATGAAAAAAACCATCAAGCCTTTCGTCTCGGTATCGAAGCGATGGGCCTGTCTTTTAAGGTGAAAGAGTCAGAACGTTTGCCACAACTCAACGCCATTAATGTGCCAGAAGGGATAGACGAAGTTGCAATGCGTAAACGCTTGTTAACGCAATACGATTTAGAAATTGGTGCCGGGCTAGGCAATCTAGCGGGCCGCATTTGGCGCATTGGTTTGATGGGTTATGCTTCTAACATGAAGAATATCTCTTACTGTCTAGGTGCTATGGCAGATATTCTTGAGAATTAGTAATCAGTTGTCGGGTGGGCAACGTGGTTGCCCACCGTTATCATATAACCAATAACCAAATCAGTCATTATCATGCTTAAAAAATATAACTTCGCTTTCTTTGGACTCTCAGGCTCTGGAAAAACCTGTATTTTAGCAACCCTTGATATGCAGCGCGTAGAACATCCGGCGGGCTATACCTGTTCATTGCTACCTGTGACGGTAAAACGTCCGACGGGCGATCCTGAAAAGTGGACGCCTGAAGAAAAGGAAGCTGATATTCTCTATAAAAGTAGCGATAGACTTGAGGAAGCTAAACAGGAATTAGAACAGGGTACTGTGCCAAGGGGAACCGAATTAACTATAGATTTTATATTTGATTATAAATTTTCATCACCTAAAACAGGAGAATTTTGTGCCCGATTAATAGATTATGGTGGTGAATTAGTCAATCCTAACAATGCGCCTCAAGATATTGCAAAAGAATTGCGCGAAAAATTGAGAGGTATGGATGGTATTTTCGTGTTAGCGCCGGCCCCTTTTCCTAATGATATTAAACAGGGTAAGACTGAAAAACTCAATAGACTGCAAAAAACTTTAGGGTTAATACAATTTGGTAATACGATACCGATTGCCTTGTTAGTGACTAAATGGGATCGTATTGCGGCCTTACCCGGTTCGTTCCTTGTCCAACCCTTAAATAAAGATGAACTCCCTAGCATCGAACATCGTGATTTATATAATGATCTTGTCAATAAAGTGGGTGAAGACAATTGTAAAGCTTTTCCTATCAGCGCCTTTGGTGAAAGTGATCGGCAAGCGACATCCGATGGCAAGGAAAGAGAATTGCCTAAACAAGTTAACCCGCTGATGCCCTTTGGCTTATTGGAGGGGTTTATCTGGTTAACACAACGCTTACAAACGATTAAATCACAACGCGATGCGATTAGATTACAAAATGATACGATAGAATTGCAAAATTATGAACAAACAGTAGCCAATTACAAAGGCTGGTTCCCCTATCCTTCATTGTCTTTATGGCATCTTAAACGTACTGGAAAAGAGATTATCAATCTCTTTCCTAAACATTCAGAACCGGAAAAGCGTGCTCAAGAGGCACAGGAG
Organism: Candidatus Parabeggiatoa communis; assembly: GCA_035871815.2. Lineage (GTDB taxonomy): Bacteria > Pseudomonadota > Gammaproteobacteria > Beggiatoales > Beggiatoaceae > Parabeggiatoa > Parabeggiatoa communis. The sequence goes on along the minus strand of JAYQWI020000517.1, from coordinate 13,224 downwards.
CACTGTTCAAAGATATGGTGGAGTCGTTTAGTCGTTTTACCCTTTGTCGCCATGGGGATACTCTTAATCTATTTGTGGACTTCCCAAGCTTATGACGATAAAAAAAGCTATGATGAGGCTCACAGTACTTTAAATGATCCCAACGCTGATTTCGAGGAGATTCAAAAAGCAGAACAGTGGCTAGAAAATTATTACTATACACTTTGGCATCCTATTTCGTGGCTATTTGTCGTTAGCAATGGCACGGTTAAATCTGAACTGGATAAATCGCGTCACCAGAACGAACAACGGTTTTGGCATGCGATACAAGAAGCGAACTCTATAAAAAATAAACGGGAAGCGGCCAAAGCTTACCAAAAGGTACTGCCTAATGGTCAGCATATTGCTGAAGTTGAAGTCATTATCACGCAAACAGAAGACATTTTGCGTCAAAAACGCGAACAGCAATGGTGGCAACCAGTAGAACAAGCCCCCTCTGTGACGGCTAAACTGAAAGCGGCGCGTGCTTACCTTAAAGCCTTACCTAATGGTGAACGTAAGGCAGAAATAAATAGTCTTATCGTACAAGCCGAAGAAAGCTTGCTTCAAGAAAAGGAACAACGTTTATGGCTGGCTGTCACACAAGCCGAATCTTCTACTGCCAAACTCACGGCTGCACGTTATTACCAAGAAGCGTTTCCAAATGGTCAACATCAGGCTGAAAGGCTGAATATTATTGTACCCATTGAAGAGGCATTGCGTGAGCAAGAAGAACAACGCTTGTGGCAACCGGTATTAGAGGCCACTTTTCCAAGCACTCAAAAAGAAGCCGCGCAAAATTATTTGCAAGAAAAATCCAATGGTCGGTATGTCGTTGAAGCTAAAAATATTATTCGACAAGCGGAAAGGGCATTACGTGAAGAAGAAGAGCAACGCTGGTGGCTACCCGTAGAACAAGCGCCTTCAACGCGTATTCAGGTGGAAAAAGCACGCGCTTATCTAGAAGAGATGCCAACGGGTAAACATGCCGCGAAAGCTGAGGGCATCATTGCAGAATATGATTCTCAAAAAGAGTGGTTGACTTTTCAAACTGACTATTATGAATTGTTTAATGAAGGCCTGTTTTTAGAAGCCGCTCTGCATTTAAGCCAGCATCAGTTGAAAGATGAACCGAATTTACAAACTTTGAAACGGCAGTTTCTGGCTAATATATTCCAATCACTTGAAACCCAAGTCAGTCGGCTGATTGGCCTTAGAAAATGGTCTGATGCTTATGAAATATTGAATAATTATGGCAATTGGCCGGCTGAATTCCAAGATATGCAAAAACGAGCTAAGGTGCGTATTTTACGGAAAAAAGTGCAAGAAGCTAAGGATCGTTATCTGTACCTCAGCTTATTTGAAGCGAGAGACGTAGAACGTGCTGACAATTATTTACGTTCTGCACCTTTGCATACGATGCGGGATAAAGTGGAAGCGTACAAAAAGTATCTGATTGAAATCAACAATCCCCTGAAATTGGAATTGATTTTGGCGAGGATAGAGTGGGGAGAGTTAGATGATGACGATAATATTGTGACCGTTTTCTTGGATGGTAAAAAAATAATAGAAAAAACAAAGGTTAATGCCGATAAAAATGACTATACAGAGGAAATCGGCCGCGTTTCTTTTGAAAAGAAACTGAGTACAATGGTGACCATTAAAGTCAGAATTGTTGAGAATAATTGGCTTTCAAGTTTTGATGACAATGGGCAAGCCAGTCGAACCCTCAAAGTTGAACAATTAGATGGTCTGATTCTTAATCTCAGACCGCCAAGCAATGAATTTGTTAATAAAGCGGTATTTCGATTGAAGGGGATACCCTCAGAACCGTATTTGCCAGATTGGGGAGGCTGAAGGTCAATAAGGGCAGACACACAGGTATGCCCCTACAAACCCCCACCTATTTAAGGGCTGTAGGGGCAGCCCGATCGTGTTCGCCCAGACTTAACTGTTGATAACGGATAACGGATAAAAAATGTTTTTAATTGCACAAACACCGCGAGCAGGGGAAGGTAATCATTGTCTTATTGTGCCCTGTCGTTTGCCGATTTCAGAACGGGAAGTCTTTGATCGCATCAATACGGCCATTTATCAATCTGAAGGCAAAGATTATATTGCTGTCAGTCAATTAGTTGAACAAACGGCTAGTGTTCGTCAAGGTAGTGAAATCTTGGTGTTGGTAGGTGTTAATGTTGAACACTTGTCAAACAGTCAACGCGCTGAGGTACGTTCAAAACTTGAATATTATTTATCTCAATTTGAAGTACTCGTCACACAGACGATTGATTGGCCTGATAGTTGTACTTTACTTGCCTATCGTCCTGAGTTAGAAGGCTGGGGGCAAGATAGGGTGTTTACTCGTCTACCTCGGAAAATGGTGCGTAATAATAGATCAGGTTGCTTCTCGTTCTTGGCTTATTTCTCTCGACCCAAAAGAGTGGTTCACAAATTTCCAGACAAAATGCCAAGCTTTCATAAAAGCAGAATAGAAAGAATAAAAAGAATAGAAACCGTCAATAATCAGTGCCGCACTGATGGCAAATGGTTTAATTCCTCTAAAGCCTGGTTTGTGATTTTGATGATGGTTATCACGATAGGTGTTGTTAGCCTGATTCAATACCGGAAAGATGATGAACAAACGATGGCAATAATAAATCTGACGACAGTACCTAAAACGAATGCGGAAACCTTTCTTGAAGTGTTATATCAACACGGTATTATTGACAGCAAGAATGAGAAGCAAGCAAAAGAGGAATTAGAGCGTTTATTATGTGGTACGCCCCAGAAACCGTTATCTCAGTGTTATGAATTACCTATCAAATTAAATGAATTAAATGATATTAACCATTTAACAACAAGCTTGCTGAAAGAGAAGGGCTCAAGCGATTTCCTGAGAAAGCAACTTAATCTTGATCAGATTGATTCACTGGACAGGATTGTGAAAATGCGTAATCAGTTAAGACAGCTTGATGCGGCTTTAGAGAATACGGTACCGATAACAGTCTATATACCTTTGTTGAGTGATGAAGAATTCAATATTGCTAAAAAATTAGAAAAACAGCTAAGCGAAGCTTTGCTAGAAGATAAAAAATTAGTTGATTATTTAAATGAAGATATGGTCTATTTGACACGACAAGTCACATTTAAGCGGCTTTTGAGCTTTTGGGATGATGTCTTTTCGAGAAAGCACCTTCATAATGCAAAAAAAGAATTAACACGGTTGCTCAATCAGGTTTGCAATCAATCCCTGATCTGTCACATCGAAAAATTGCATCGATATCGTCAGGCTCAATCTATTCAAGATATTATTGAAGCTCCAAAAAAAGATCAACACTTCATTTCTGATGAACTGGGTTTGAATAAACTGACTGAGATACCTCAACCCGATCAAATTGTCGCCATTCGTAACGCTTTAAGAATACTCCACGCCCAATTGAATGAGAAAACAGCAGAGCGCATTTTTTTGCCATTATTTCAACAGGAAGATGTTCTACTTATTTCTGAAATCAAACAAGAATTTGAATTGAAAGAGGGTTCAGTCAGCTTATTAGATGGTTTAAGAAACAAAATCAATAGAAAACCGTATCGTTTTTTCAAAAAGTCAATGAAAAAATTGATTCAAAAAATTGATGATGTGAAAGAACTACAAGGATTTGCTAGAAGAATGGATAAACCATAACAACTACACGGATTTTGTATAAGGTAACTCCAAAAAATTAAAATACCCACACCTTTAATCAATCTTCTTTCATTCTCTGCGGCTTTGCGGCCCTTCGTGAGAAGACAGTTTTTGACATAATATTTGTATGCATAGAGTAGTGTGGTTGTTTTGGGTATTTTATTTTTTTTGAATTGCCTAAGTAAGAAAGGATAAACCATAACAACTACACGGATTTTGTATAAAAAAATCGTTGTCGTTTGGCTTATCCTTTCTTATATCAAATCCCTGCTGTTTCTTTCAACAAGGCTCGCAAAAACACCCAAATCTTGCCAACACTAGCCATAAGAAGTTTTTCATCAGGAGAATGGGGATATTTAATCGTAGGGCCGATGGAAATCATATCCATGCCTGGTATATTATCGCCAATGATGCCACATTCCAGCCCTGCATGCATCACTTCCACTATAGGTTTTTTATCAAATAACCGCTCATAAATCTCAACGCTTTTAGCCAACAACGGAGATTCACTATTTGGCTGCCAAGCGGGATAAAGAACTTCACTGTGTGCTTCTCCTCCCGCTAATCGAGTACAAGCCTCAATCCGATGAGTCAGTGCCTCAAGCCTTGATAACCGCGAACTTCTTTGGCTAGTGATAATCTTTAATTTCCCGGCTTCAATGCAGATATTGGCCAGATTATTTGATGTTTCCACCACTTGTTTCATATCAGTAAACATGGCAGAAACGCCATGCGGTAGCACCATAATAAAATCAATGATCTGAGCCGTTTTTTCCAATGTCATCGCTTGATCGTAGTGCCCCTCACCCGCTTCGATTTTGATGAATAAGTCAGGATCAGTATTTTGGTATTCCGACTTTAAGCGCGTTTCAGTTGCTTGTACAATAGTCTCAACGGTTTCAGTCTGGTTTTGGGGAACAAACACCCACGCTTCAGCATCACGAGGAATAGCGTTATGGGCACTACCCCCACTGATGTTCGCTAACCGAATATCAATTTGCGTTGTGAGCGCATAGAGTGTTTGGTTCAGTACTTTAATCGCATTGGCTTTTTCAGCATTGATATCAACCCCAGAATGCCCCCCTGTCATACCAGAAGCATTGACTTTCATCAGTTGAAAATCAGTCGGTATATCGCGCCAATCAATTGGTACGGTAATGTCAGTATTAAAACCCCCGGCACACCCTACTGTAAAATGCCCTTCCACTTCAGAATCAATATTAATCAAGATGCGGCCGTCAAAAAAGCCCAGTTCTAGCGCACTGGCACCGACTAAACCTGTTTCTTCATCTACGGTAAACAGTAATTCCAATGGTGGATGAGACACTTCCTTATCCAACGCTAAAGCCATTGCCAAGGCGATAGCAATACCATTATCAGCACCCAAGGTTGTTTTATCGGCCGTTAGCCACTCCCCCTCATAAATGAGTTTAATGGGATCAGTGGTAAAATCATGTTCAGAATCAGACGTTTTTTCACAAACCATGTCTAAATGCCCCTGAAGAACCACGATAGGGGATTTTTCATAGCCAGGTGAAGCGGGGACTTTAATTAAGAGATTTTGCACTTTGTCGGTGACAACGGCAAAACGATTTTCCTTCGCCCAATTCATTAACCAGTCCCGAATCGCGCCTTCATTTTTGGAACAGCGTGGAATTTGGTTGATCTGTTCAAACCACTTAATAATCTCATCTGTTTTAGTCTGTTCAAGTGTCATTATAAATACTCCAGTGTAGGAAGGTTTATTTCGGCTCTATTTTGCCACGCTTACTAATCATTTTTGAGTGTTGAATGATTATCTTGACTAGGCAACACTATATAAAATCGACTCCCCTTCCCTTCTTCACTTTCAACTCCAATTGTGCCCCCATTTTTTTCCACAAACTCTTTGCACAACATCAAACCTAAACCTGTGCCTTTTTCTTTATGAGTTCCAAGAGTCGTATAAGAAGCATCAAATCCGAACAACTTGTCGATATTTTCTGGTTTAATGCCAACGCCGGTGTCTGAAATGGATATTTCGACCATATTCTCTTCTGCTTGTTTAGCCGATATCTCTATCTGGCCTTTTTCTGGGGTGAATTTGATCGCATTAGCCAGTAGATTTCGGATAACCGTATTAAGCAGGTTCTCATCAGCAAAAACCAAGGTAGTCTCGTCAACTGAGGAGAAGAGCTTGATGTGCTTATTATTGGCATTTTCATCCAAAAAGCCAATAGTGTGTTCAACGAGTTTTTGCAAGTTTAAGGTTGCTGGAATCACTTTCAAGCTACCCGTTTGTGATCTTGACCATTCTAACAAATTTTTAAGTAAATCATAGCCTTGCATTGAGGATTTAAGAATACTTTGAAGAAAGTCTTCTTTTTCCGCAGCATCCAATTTTATCTTCGGATCGGTTAATAGAAATGACAAACCCAGTAATGCATTAAAGAGATTGATTAAATCATGCGAGATAATGGAAAAAAATTTGTCTTTGGTGGCCAGGGCTTGTTTGAGGCTTTCCTTTGCCACTTTGAGTTCCAGATGCGTATTGACGCGCGCCATCAATTCTTTGGAATTAAAAGGTTTGGTGACATAATCAACGGCCCCGACTTCCAAGCCTTGAACAATATCCTCTTGTTCTGTCTTAGCCGTCAAAAAAATAACAGGAATATCTTGAGTTTCAACGTCTTGCTTTAATTGTTTGCACACTTCAAAACCGTCCATATCGGGCATCATAATATCCAGCAAAATGAGATCAGGCAATTTCCTTTTAATGGACTTCAAAGCATTAGCCCCACTTAGGGCAATAGCTGGACTTAAGCCATTTTCCTTCAGAATACTGCCTAATACTTTCAAATTTGCCGCATTGTCATCTACGACGAGAATGAGTTTCTTATTGCTCACCTGAACGCTCCTTTAATTATCAGTTATCAGTTATCAGTTATCAGTTATCAGTTATCAGTTAGCAATGCCGGTATTTGAGAGAAAATTGAACGTTGATTTAACGGATTAAACAAATTAATGCTGATGAATGAAGTGTTAATTGGTATTCTCCCGTCAGTATTTATAAAATTAAAATTAACAATTAATAATTATCATTTTCTCAAAATATTGAAGTCATTTGGAAACAGATAAGCCTTTTATCAACCGTTTTTTGTTTTATATCATTAATGAGTTGTGAGGGGTAATTATTTTTTAAGCTAAATTCATGAACACCTGAATATCATAACTGATAAACTCTTTTAATTCTTATGCGCTTCAATGAGTGTTATTCAATTAAATAATTTATGTTTTGTCTATTTTGTCAAAAAAAACATATAAAATGATGACTATATATTAATAGGTGCAAATCCTGAAGGGATTGCATAAGAATGATTCGTTTGACAACAAAATCTAGTACAACGAATTAGGAAATAAACGACTAATCGAGGGTAGCGTTGATTCATTAAATTTTCAAAACCCAAGTAACAATCAATCATTTTCCTAATTAAATAATTTAGATAGGATATCCGTTACTTTTTCGCAGGCTTCTCAGTTGGAAAATGCTGTGTGGGTAGCTATTATGCACTGTACTCTATAAAATACATCAGGTTGTGATTCGGGCGCATTTCTAAAAAAAGGGTTATCAAAATAAATCTTGAAGGCCCGCTTTTCGTTTCAAATTGATTTTGCGAAGACTCGCTTTTCGTTTCAAATTGATTTTGCGAAGACTTTCGTTTCAAATTGATTTTGCGAAGATTTTCGTTCCAAATTGATTTTGCGAAGGCCAAGAAATGACCCTTTTTTTGGAAATGCGCCCTGTGATTGTGTGATTTCAAAATCAGAATGAGGCTATTCGTGAACTGTAAAAGCTTGGCACAACTGATCATCTCAGGAGCGTTTATCTTATCCCCTGTTTTTATATCCGCACTGGCGGCTGCGGATAAGGATAAATGTAATATAAAACTTGATATGTCATGTACTTATAATCCAAAACCGGCATCGGATGATTTTGAGTTACCCATGCCTAAAATAGTCGGCTTGGGTGAAATGCAAATGGTTTTCCGAAAAGTGACGGTGCCGGGCGCAGAATTTTGGGGCAATCCCGAACGTCTCGTGCGCGTGGGTGATACGCGCGATGATTCCGCAAGCGTTTTTGAAGGCATTCAACGTTTGCCCATCTCAGGTGTTTTTTATGATCGCAAGGCGAAGAATTGGTTTTATTACCTTGCCAAATATGAAGTCACTATTGCCCAATATGTTGCTGTGATGGGCTCTGGCGATGAAAAAAAAGGTTTGGCGCATTTCTATGCCGCGACGGGTGATAAAAAACAGATCAAAAAATTGAAAAAAGCCAGTAAAAAAGGTAAATGGCGTGAGTTGGCTAAACCCCTGTCTTATGTGACTTGGCGAGATTTTCAAGCGTTTATTCACCACTATAATGTGTGGTGTTATGCGAATACAGCTTGTCTTGCCAAATTGCCGAGATTGCCTAAAAATGATTGGAAGGCGCGAGTTGATAAAGATCGTGATCCACCAGGTTTTTTTAGATTACCCACTGAGATAGAGTGGGAATATGCCGCGCGGGGAGGCTATACGGCCTTGAAAAAGGAGGAAGAGGGCCGTCCGGTTTTTGAAAAGCCTTTACCTTTTCCACAAGATCAGTTAAAAAAATATGCTTGGACAAAACCCCATAGTCGAAAAGGGGCTACGCGCATTGGACGCTGGCAAGAAACTGGCGGATTTTATGATATCTTTGGTAATATACAAGAATTGAACAGCCATTTTTTTGTGGCTGAGATGATTCAAGGCAAAGTGGGGGCATTGTCTGCTAGAGGGGGCAGTTTTCGCGATCACGCGAGAACTATTCGATCCTCTTTTCGGCGAGAAGTTGAGATTTACAAACCCAAAGAAAATCGTGAAGGGAAAATTGAGAAAATCATTGAATCACGCTCCTCAACAACCGGCATTCGATTGGCTATTGGCGCTTTAGTCAGTCCTTCCCCTCGTTTTAGTGATGAAGTCAAAGCAGAATATGATCATTATGAGAAGGCCGTTCGAGCAGATACGGCTGCGGGAAAATCGACCAGCGATGCTTTGGTACGCGGTTCCGATGACTTGAAAGAAGCCTCTCGCACTATCGAAAGATTGAAAAAACGAGATGCTGAATTATCCGAAGAGTTACTGGCTTTAAAGGATCGAGCAACGGATTTACCGCCACTGGTGCGTGATAGTGAGGGTTTGAAAGACGCTTATCGCACAATCGACACACTGAAAACACGTTACACCGAATCATTCAGAGAAATTCGTATTCTTCAAGAAGCGCTACTCTCAGCAGACAGGAAAATTCAAGAAGGTATTCGACAAGTTTGTTCCTATCTGACAGAATTGGCTTTATTTCGCATCAAATCTGGAGGTTATAGTTACATGGCCTCTCGTAAGTATCAAAAATTTTTGGACAGAAACAAAGAAAAGGCTGCTGTTTCTTCTGCGATGAAAAGACGCATTCACCAAACCCAAAATAAGTTAGCACAAGCCGAAAAATTATATCAAGAACATTTTTCCGCTTATGTCAAAACTTTGATGAAATTGGGCGGGTATCCTAAAACATACCTTGATCAAGCCGTTAAACGACTGATAACGAAATCAGATGATAAGAAGAGTCTTAAATTTATCAATCTGATGAAGCAACATCTTGATCAAGCGACGCGTGGTGTCAGCAAACCTAATTTATGGATAAGTGAAGCAGAAAGTTTGGCTTCACGGGTTTATACTGTCAGGTAATTTGAAATGGTGTTCAAAATTTGAATGCTTTGAATTGGAGTTCAAACTTTAGTTTGAATGCTTTGAAATGGCGTTCAAACTTGAGTTTGAATTTGATTGATTTAACTTTAATAACTTATTAAGGAGGTATAATATTATGCGTATTTTTGAGAATACCTTTAGGCTGTGTGTCGTAATCACTCTAAGCACCTTTTTGTTATCTGCCTGTAGTACCATGACTAAAGAGGAAAACAATCAGGCCCGTACCACGGCAGAAGGCATGGGTATCGGTGCCATTATTGGGGGTGCCCTCGGTGTAATCCTCGGTGATAATAAGGAAAGTGCCGCGATTGGCGCTACAATTGGTGGTATTGTAGGCGGGGTTGCGGGAGCGGTCGTTTCAGAACAAAAAGATCAGTACGCAGCACAAGAGGCTAAATTAGAGGTCGAAACTGAAAAAACGGCTAAGTTGGTAGCTGAAGTCAAGCAAGTGAACGATGGCTTACGAAGCAATATAGCGGGCTATCAGGAAGAAAAGGCCCATTTGGAAGCGCAAATCAGCACGGGCCATAACAAGCACAGGGAGTTACAAACGCTGCATAGCAAGGTTGAAAGCCATAAAAAACAAGCCAATTTGGCCCTTGCAAAAGTCACTAAGAACTTGCAGGGTGCTAATAAGAATTTGCACGTTGCACAGGCTGATTATGCTAAACAACAAAAACAAGCTTCGAGAGAAAAATCTCGTTATGATGACAAAAAGAAGCTGGCCCCCCGTGTTGGCAGTGACAAAAAGAAATTGAATGCCTTGGAAAATCAGGTTGCTGCCTTAGAACGGGAAAAAAACGAGCTTGAAAATTATGCCGATGAACTTTCGGCACTGGGTACGGCTTTAAGCCGGTAAGGTTTTGTTGATTTTTGATGATTTTTGTTGTAATGGTTTTATAAATGCGACAATGTGAGACAAGTTGATATAGATGTTCATATCATTACGGCAAAAAGGGCAACCACAAGGGATTGCCCTCTATCATACTATGCTCAAAACAACTGATGAGGAATAATAATGCGTCGGATATTTTTAAGAACCTTTGTATTTGGGATATCACTCGGCTTGGTGGCCTGTGCGACTACTGATGATCCCAGTGAAGGCGGTTTTTTTGATGGTGTCGCTGGACTTTTCAGTGGCACTTATGATCAACGTCAGAAAGACAAGGAAGCGAAGCTGGCTGAGGAAGAAAAACGTCATGCGGAAATGCGAGATGAACAGAAGCAATTAGAGGCAGAATTGACGACTGTCAAAAACGATTTAGCGACGTTGAAAACGGAAGTTGATGATCTGTCCCAGAAAAACGCTCAACTCTCTGATAAAATTTCGGGGATTCAGGGCAAAACAGCAAAAATAGTCGCTGAAAAAAAACGCTTAAGTTCACAGGCTAATTCGCTTCAAAAACGCCTTAAATCGATTAGCACAAAAATCAAATCGGTTAGAAACGAGGCATATTCTTATCGGAAAAAGACAGCGAAATTGAAATCAATACCGAGCAAGTTTTCAACGGATTTAGCCCTTTACAAGGCTGAAAAAGAACGATTGGAGAAAGAAATCGCAGATTTGGAAACCGATGTCGATCTATTGGAACCCTCAATGTAGTCTATTAAATATGAGAATGACACCGAACTTAAAAGTTTTACTGCTCATGAGCCTCGTCGCGTACACCTGTCGAGGTGATACTTTGGAAGAGACGCGAAGCATTAACCCGATTGATAAGCCAGAATGGGTTGTCAAAGATGCCTTGTCATCCATTTCAACAACAACGCCTCCGGATGAGATGATTGTGACAAGCCCCAGTTTAGTGGCTATTCTATTAGCCGAAATGGGCTATGTCACTCAGGCGGCGATGACGGATATCAAGGCCATTAAGGCGGCATTAACGGATTTTCAGAAAGACATTGAGGTTCAAACAACTGGAGAGCTTGATGACAAAACCTGGCAAAAGTTGAGTGCCGTGAAAATCAGTGCAACCAGAAAGGCTGAACTTCAGTTTATCAGTAGCACTGTGCAGAACAAAACATTATGGGCGCAATATATGTTGCTCAATTTGGGTTATCAACCTGATGCGATTGATAAGGGTGTGACAATTTGGACTAAAATGGCATTCAGTCGTTTTCAAAAGCATCATGAGCTTAAGGAAACGGGGCAATTGGAAACGAAAACCTTTGATACCTTGGTTGAGGCTTTTAAAAACCAGCAAACGGTTGAGTCTTTTTCTGATGAAAATATCAGTGATGAATTAGCGACAACCATTAGCGATCATCATTATCGACATCCCCCTTTAGAAAAACTCTTAAGAATCAAGACTGCTCAACTCAATATTTATCTTGAAAGCCTTGATCCTTATTCCCAGTATTTATCGCCTGATGAATATCAGCTTTACCGGAAAACCGTTCGTAGCCGTATCAAAATCGGTTTGGGTATCAATTTATTGGGTGATGATCAACACGTTATCGTCGTACCGTTGCGTAACGGCCCTGCCTATCAGGCCGGCCTCAAGCGTCCACACTTTTTGAGAAAGCTGAATGGTAAAAAGGTGACTTTTAAAACGCTTCTCTCGGAAGCGCCACCGCAATACAAGCGGGGTAGCATCATCAAACTGGCCGTTTCCAAATCGCCTTTAGGCGCAATCAAACATTACCGGGTTAAAGTCAGAGCCTTTAGGCGGGATACTATTGAATTGATATCGGAAGCCAAAGTCAATCTGATTCGGATACATGAATTGACTTCAAGAGAAACGGCTAAACAATTGAAAAGAGTGGTTAAAAAGTTACCAGCGGATAAAAAGGTGATTATTGATCTGCGCTATTCTCCAGGCGGTAGTCTCTTTGAGACATTGGATGCTGTTTCATTATTTTTACCCGCAGAAACCCCTTTAATCACTTTAGTTGATCAGGCTGATTATGAAGAAAAATTTTCGGCGCTAAAAGGAGAAATCGCTCAGAAGAGAGCGATTGATATATTAGTCAGTCCGCATACCGCCAGTTCGGCAGAAGTGTTTGCTTTGATTCTCAAACATTATGCCAGAGCGAGGATTATTGGCACCCTTACCCAAGGCAAATGTTTATCTCAACAACTGTTTGATTTTGAAGACGGTTCCGCACTCAAATTATCGGTTTATGATATATTAGGCCCCGATAACCGTTCTTGCCAAAATGTTGGCGTTATGCCCGATATCCAAATTGACCGAAATCATATCTTAGATACGGCTTTTATAATGAATCAATTATGACATTGAGCTTGTCGTCTAGGGCAATCCCTTGTGATTGCCCCCGACAAAATCACCTTTATTGTATACCGATCTCAATATCAATATTTGGAACGGCTTAAGGAATATCAAAAAAATAAATTATCCCGCAGGGCTACTCTATGCACACAAATCTTATGTCACAAACTGTCGGCTCACGCAGAGCCGCAGAGCCGCAGAGAATGAGAGAAATTAAACAAAGCGGCTTGAATTGCCTTTTGGGATTTATTTTTTTGGAACTTCCTAAATATAACTACAAGGATTATTTATAATAAAGGATATAACTCTTTTTTCGCCGAAAAGTTAGCCTGTTGATGTTTGGCATTGTTTTGATTTATGAAAATGTTCATGATCTCAACCACAAAAACGATCTTATCCTTTCTTATAAATAATCCTTGTAGTTATATATCCTTGTAGTTATAGTGGAAAAACTTGAACATCAAGTTATAGAGGTTTCCAATGAAGGCATTAACTTTACAAGAAGCATCAACTAACTTGCCATATATC
>JAYQWI020000516.1:0-13073 GCA_035871815.2 Candidatus Parabeggiatoa communis | reverse complement strand
TCACACAATCAAGGTGCTGGCTGCATGATAAAACCTAAGCGCGTCATTCCGGCATTTTGTGCTGTTGACATGATTTCAGCTAACCTTTGATATTGCGTTTTTTTATCCGCACGCAAATGTAATTCAGGTAGCGGCTTTTTTTGGGCCGCTTTGCGAAAGCGTTTAAGCAATTCCTTGTCATCAATTCCTTCATCATTCCAAAATAATCCCCCTTTTTCGTCAATGGCTAATACAATCTTATTAGGCTCTTCTGGTATTTCCTGAGTTGAAGCTTGGGGGACGTCAATTTTAATCGCGTGATGGGTAAATAAAGGGGCCGTGATGATAAACAATATCAACAAAACTAATATCACATCTACCAGTGGAATAATGTTGATTTCTGATAACGGTTGATGATTTGAACTGTTCTCAAAATCACTAAATGCCATTATTAAATTCTCCCATAATAGACTGATAGTACAACGGATTAACGAAATGGATTTTTAATGAGATGGAACGCAGATTGAACTGATTAAACCTGATATGCTCATCAGCGTCAATCATGATTATCATGACAATCTGCGTTCTATTTCACAAAATATGAGTTTATTCAAGAACAAGCTTCTGTTTGGATAGGGGCGATTCAATCTTTGTCGTTATTGTGCGATTTTTCATATCAACACGCGCGCCTGTATTTAAGCAGGTATGCAAATCGTGGGCAAAACCTTCTAGTTTATTTAAAAAACCACGGTTGCCACGTACTAGCGCATTGTATCCCAGTACTGCGGGTATCGCTACGGCTAAGCCAAAAGCGGTCATGATCAAGGCTTCTCCCACTGGCGCGGCGACAGTATCTAAAGAGGCATTGCCTTTTGCACTGATCGTGATGAGGGCTTCATAAATACCGAGTACGGTACCGAGTAAACCAATGAAGGGGGCCGTGCTGCCAATTGTTGCGAGTAGGGTTAATCCCGAATTTAATTGGGTTGTACTGTCATTTATGGCGCGGTGCAGGTTACGTGTGAGAAATTCGCTGTGCGAACACAGATTCGCGATCTGTTTTTCGGCCCGTTTTTCATAATAGAAAGCGGCATTGATGCCTTGTAATGCGACATTTGAAAAAGGATCGTTGAGTTGACGTTGATTGAGATGGGTGATAAGCGGTTCCAATGAGGCTGATTTCCAAAAGAGCTTCAGTATCTTTCTGGCACGCCAATAGGTGAAGCTTAGTTCCAATGCTTTTGTGATGATCAGATACCACGATAAAACGGACATTATTAGTAAAATCAATAAGATAGAGACAGAAATAATATTCAGATGTGCTATGAAATGTGTGAATCCATAAGGGTTAGAGGCAAAATCCATGATTTACAGTTATCAGTTATCAGTTTTCGATAGATTTTGCCACGGAAAAACACGGAAAAACACGGAAATCTTCCGTGCTTTCTGTGTCATTCCGTAGCTTTTAATCATCCCAATTCTTCATTCTCAATTACCCAATTCGCACACTATGTTAGGTGGTAACTACATAGCTGTCATGATTTGCTGGACTTTGGAGCTTTTGGCTAAAAGTAAAAATGTGGTTAAAAAACCCAGAATGGATTGGCAACGTGAAATTTGAAATTCGCCTAGCATTCCACAAAACAGAAGGTAAGTCTAATGGCATTTAGTGATTACAAACATATTTCTCAAGTACAACAAGAATTTCAGATTATCGCCCAAGAGGAACGCTTCATTGTCCCTCAAGATGTTGAGATTCCTCCTCAATTTGTCCAAGAATTCAGCTTCAATCAACAGTATTTTGATCTGTATGCTTCGGAGGGTTCTCGAACAGAACTCATCATTTTACCGTTCATTCGAGAAGTGTATAAAACCTACGCTCAAGACTACGAACTCTGGGTGCAAAAATCATTACACTGTGATGACAAGTTACGAGGAACGCCAGATTATATCCTAGCAACCCGCTCTGAACTGGGAAAACGGGTGTTAGCGAAGCCGTTATTAGTGATGGTTGAAGCCAAACGGAACGATTTTGAAGAAGGATGGGGACAATGTTTAGCGGAATTGGTTGCAGCGCAAACATTAAATAAAGCGCCATCTCGCCCAGTCTATGGCATTGTAACCGACGGAAAACGATGGGAATTTGGCAAACTAGTCCAAAACCTGTTTAGTGAGAACGTTGAGACCTATCCAGTTGAGCATATTCAGCACTTATATAGTGCGCTCCACTGTCTATTCCACTTAGCAACGACTCCCGAAAATGAGACATCTGCCTCATAAGCATTATATGTTTTATAGCTTTGTACAGGACAAAAAATGGGTAGTGCGGCAATGTGGGTGATGTCGTTATATGATTAGATATAGCGTTTCCCGATTGAATGAAGTACAAATCATTATCGTTCCAAATTTATTTTGCGGCCTTCTTTTCGTTCAAAAATTTATTTTGCGGCCTTCTTTTCGTTCAAAAATTTATTTTGCGGCCTTCTTTTCTTTCAAAAATTTATTTTGCGGACTTCTTGGAGTGCAAAATTTATTTTGCGGTTCGATTTTCTTGATATAACTGTACTTTATTCAATCGGGAAACGCTATAGAACGCTGATTTAACTGATGATCATGATCTACACTGATTAAATAAAAAAAATCAGCGCCGATCAGGCCAGTTTAATTTGAGTCCTAATCCCATCAAATTAACGGGAGGTTATGTATTTGAAGAGAATGAAGACAATGGACACTATGACAAACTCTTGTTTGAAAAAAATGAACTTATTCTTAATTTTCAAAAGCTTATTGAATGTTGTGAAACGGTCATGAGTTGCCAAAATCGTGATTATTATATTTTGCACGCCGGAATTTAATCACAAGATAACCAAACACTGAATTATCATCGCCGATCATGAGAATCAGCATTTAGCTTGAGCTTTGCTTCCCTACAGTTCGATAACTTTCGGTTCACGCATTTTGCACGCAAACGGATGAACTCCGCACATCGTAACTTATACTGCCCACCGTTATAATTTGAAACAATTTGAAAAGCCATGAAAAAAAAACGACGAACCCCTCAAGAACATGATAACAGTTACAAACAACTGTTCTCACATCCCCGGATGGTGAAAGATTTATTGCAAGGGTTTATACCCCAAAAATGGGTAACTCAGCTTGATTTTCGTACTTTAAGCAAAGTCAGCGGTCATTATGTCAGTGAAGATTTACGTGACCGTGAAGATGATATAGTTTGGAAAGTACGCCGATATTCTCAAAAGGATGAATGGTTATATATTTATTTGCTGATAGAATTTCAATCCAGTGTTGACCATTTTATGGCAGTCCGTCTGATGGTTTATATCGGTTTACTTTATCAAGATTTGATAAAAGCGGAAGAGATTTCTAGCAGTCAACTTTTACCACCAGTCGTACCTTTGGTACTCTATAACGGTGAAGATCGTTGGTATGCGGTTCGTGAAATCAGTGAATTAATTGCCCCGTTTCCGGCAGAATTAGAAAAACACTGCCCTCATTTAGAGTATTTAGTCATGGATGAACGCCATGATTATAGTGACGAGCAATTAGGCTCACAATTAAACAATTTAGCGGCCAACCTATTTCAGTTGGAAAAAAGTCGTACAAAATCGGAGACTCAACAAGCATTAAGTTTGTTGATAAAATGGCTAAAACAGGCCCCACCCAGTTTAAGAGTCGCTTTTAAAACTTGGTTAAAACGTGTCAAATTACCGAGACACTTACCAGGGGTGGTGTTACCTGAATTTATCAACTTACAGGAGATAGAAACGATGTTGGCTACCAGCACAGATAATTGGTTAGAAGAATCAAAGAAGGAAGGGCGTAAGGAAGGTAAAGCGCAGTTTTTAATGAGTTTGTTAGAAGATAAATTTGGCCCTTTGAACCATGAGATCAAAGCCACTATTTTGCGTCTAACGGAAGCCCGTTTATTGGAATGTGCAAAACGTTTATGGACCGCCCAAACCCTGCAAGACGTGATCAAACCTGAAAAAATGACAAAAAAGAAGGGTTTTACACGATGATCGTGGACGAAGTTTGAGCCAGCGTAGAGCAATGCCATTAAATTAAGATCAAATCAAAAAACGTGTTTTGCTTAACTTAATGGCATTGCCGCTTGCCCCCCATTCTCTTTCTTATGCTACCCCTTTAAAATCAAAGTCCTACAATCAATCCCTGCTTATTAAAATCAGCGTAAATCATGACAATCAGTCCCATCAGCGTTCTATCTCGTTATTGATAATTGATAACTGTTAGCCAATCGGTCTTGGCCCCTTGTCCTCATTTTAAAAATCGGTCATAATACGCGCTCCCATTTTTTGGCTAAAGGGAACGGTGGTGTTTTTTTAAATGGCACACTTCACATCACAAGCCGTTATCAGTAATAGATAATAGCCTGTTTTGTGAACCGCGTAGAATGTGTAGCACTTTAATTAAACATTATTAAGATCGTTGAAACTGTAATGACACTTTTTATGTAATGATATTTCGACAAGGCCTTAGCAAAGTGCAATAGAACGCAGATCAAAAAAATCAGTGTAAATCATGACAATCAGTCCCATCAGCGTTCTATCTCGTTATTGATAACTGATAACTGATAACTGATGATGTTACACCCCAATGCAACACTAGAGTACATGACATGTCATCCCAAACCCACTATAATCTGCCGCCAATGCACAACCCCCATTTAGTTTTGGGCCTCAAAAACACAAGCAATTCAAAGACAATCACCGCTCATCAACATGATTCTGATAAGTGATGCGATTAGTTAATAACTGATAATTGATAACTGATAACTGAAAGGAATAACACGATGTTGATAAACACTTTTCAAAAAATGATCGCCGTTTTTCTTATTCTGGCAACCGTCTCTCTCTATGCCAACACACCCAATGGGCAAGAGACATTCCGCACGGATATCACCACTTTAAGCACTGAAATGAATCGCCTGATCACCTTTACTGTCAATAATAATAATTTGATTGATCATAAAGGCTTGACGATTGGTAACTGTACCCCCTCAAATGCTCAACCTTCTCAAAGCTTAACCCACCAAAGCGTATTTCAATGCACTCAAAACCGCGTTTCTAGGGCTAATAAAGGCCTGATTAAAAATGTGCCTGGTGAGCTGATGCTTTATGAATTATTGGCCGAACAAAATGACACCCAAACACCCGTCGTCGTTGTCGCGCCATTATGCGAAGCAACCACTTATATTAATAATTATTGTCGTAATCCCCCTGATAAAATCTTAAGCAATGTTCAGATCGGCCACGATGCCAGTATGAATGGGGGTCAACTTCAAGGCCATATCACCAATCAAGGCTGGATATCCAATGTTACACTCTTACCCGGTGCCACACTCACTGGCGGTATGCTAACCGGTTATATCATCAATCAAGGGACTATTGCTGACAGTGATTTTCGCGGGGCCTCTATCACGGGCGGCACATTAGCGGGCCTCATGCTCAATAATAGTAAAATCGGGGGGCAATTCATTGATGTCAACTTGGCCCCAAATACCCTTATTCGTGGGGGTATTTTAAAAGGTGAAATTAAAGGCGACTGTAACGCCCCGGCCCGTTTGAACAATCTCACCGTCACGGCCCATAGCAAACTCATTTGTGTCACGATTACTGATGATGTCATCCTAGAAACCGGGATAACGATTGAAAAAATTCAAAACGATAAAACCCTCACGATTCGTCTTGATCAGTTCTCTCCACCCGTCACAAATCGGGGCAATCCCACTGTCTTTACAATAACGGGCGATAATCTGCCAGAGGCTATGGGTTTCAGCGTTGACAATTGCTTCCCTTCAAATCATGAACTGCCTGGGGGCACGCAGACTCAGCGTCAATTCCAATGTACTTTTAGCGGCGAAGCCGGTTTGAAAAAAGGCAAAATCACCTTTCCCAAAACCAGTGAAATACTTTATCCCTTTCAAGTACAACTCAATACCCCACACCCCGTCTCTCGCCAAGTCACACTTGATCATCAATTTAAGATGCATATTCCCAGTATCATTTATAAAAAGGCGACAGGTGATCTTTATTTATGGACGGCTCTAAAACTCACACCCACCGAACACAATAGCCCCTTAAGATTTGAAGTCTTGGAATACGGTGCTTATACAGACACGATTGAGCCCACTGAAGAAAGCGTTATCCTGAGTGACGATTTACAATTAACGATTCCCCGTGTCACTTTCCTTGATGCGGCCGGGCAGCAGACCGATTATTGGGGAGACTTACAACTGAAAGCGAATGATGACGGCAAATTATTCTTTGAAGTGCAAGCGTCTGGCGGTTTTATCACAATGACCGGTATTGTCCATGATCCGCTCACTGGGGCAACCGTGGAACTGTATGACAGCAAAGGCAATTTGCTTAAAAAACAAGATCATATCACCGATACAGCGGGTCAATTCACCCTCTCATTGCCTGACAAAAAAACCACAAATTATATCAAAGTTTATGGCGGTACACTGAACGGCCTGCCTTTTCAAGGCGAACTGATCGGCCCTTGCCCATCAACCGGCGCGACAACCCTCTCTTGCCATATCACCCCTTTCTCCAGTCTGCTTATGCGCCTATCTGCGCTTTATCCAAAAAATGGCGTTCAGCAAGCTCAACAACATATCGGTGAAGTGTTAGGCTTAACGGCCGACCCTTTTTTAAGCGCAGAGACTGCACAAGTGAATTTACCCCTTTGGCGCGAACATATTGCTCAGGGTGCTGGACTGGCTTTTCAACTCGATCACATCAGCAGCGATATTGTCGATGGGTATTTGGATGATGAACAATCGCAGCAATTTTTGATTGGGGCCAAAAAGCGGCCTGTTATAACTGAAACCGTTGCAATTGATCAAACCAACTTAGAACAACAACTGGTTGAAAATCCCATTATTGTCAAAGGCACTTTGAAAGTGATGTCATTTTCCGATGCCAATGATTTAAGTGGTACAGAGAATGAAGTTAAGCATGAAGATTATCTGAGTGGTTATGCGGCCATTGTGGAAAGAACGACTGAAGAAACGGAAAACCCAGTCAGCACAGAAATTGTTTACAATGCTTTTAATGTCGGGCGTTGGAAAGGTCAATTAAATGCTGAGACAACCACGCTTTATCAGATTTTTATGACAGAACCAGACTTGTTATTTTTGCCACGATCTGAGCAAAAAAGGATTGCTGAAAAATTAGCAGCGCAAGATGAGTTTGCCCAAGCCGCCCAATTGTATGAAGCAGAATTGCAGTTTTCTGAGTCGGCCGCGCCTGAGACTCGTGCTTTCTTGATAGCTGACTTGGCAGAGTCTGGTATAACCCTGTTGTCAGAATCACAAACAAGCGGAGCTAGACGTTTGTTGCAAACACGGGTGGTTACTGCAAAAAACAGCCTTCAGAGACGCGCCAACCGTTCAAGCAATTCGCCTATATTATCATTACCCCTAGATGGTAAAGAAATGTTTACCATTTTTGATGGTATGCGTGTTGTGCCTCGCGTGACAACCGGTGATGTTTTGAACCTTGAGTTTTATAGCAACATGAGTTTGTGGTATGCACTTTTTGATCGTCACGATTTCAGTAAAACAGAAACGCCTTGGTATTCGCATGTACTTGATGCTCCTCTCATTACGCCTAAAGCCAATTGGATTGATTTTGAGACGGTAACTGACTACTTATTGACACTAGATATAAATGCAAAACGCACTCGGATGCCAGTTGCCAATATAGTCGGTGGTGAGTTAAAAGAACTTAACAATGAAGCAGATTGGGTCATCTATCGCAACAATCCAAATGCTTTCTTAGATGCACCACAACTGATGAATACGCTTAGTGCTGTCAATGTTGTTTTGGAAGCGGCAAGCGGTTTGAATATTTTGAAGCATGTACAAAAGGGTTTTCAAAAAACCATCGGTATCACAAAAATATGGGAATCATCTGTCAAATTGTATGAAAGCCTTCGCTATATCAAACCCTTTTTGCAAGCTTCTTGGGAAATCGCGAAGGATATGTGTGACAATCAGACCTTTCAAGAGATATTCCCTGTATTTGAAGACATGGATGTCACTGCTTGTAACCAACGCTTTGGAAATTTAGAGGCATTGAAAGGTTTAATTGATGCTTGGCCTAATCCATTGCCCGGTGACTCAAAGCTGTCTGCTTTGGTTTCTGAGAGTCATACCTATTCCGTAGATGGCTCAGTCAAAATCAAACTCAAACCGGGAGAAGTTGAACACAGCATTTATGAACTAAAAAATGCGTTGGTAGCATTTAGAAAAACAAATTCTCTTGCTGCTTTGAAAAAATATGCGGTCGTATTACCCCCTAAAGCAGAGATCAAGACGATTCTGGTTGAAAGGCTACTCAAAAAAGCTGTGATGCCTTATATTACTGACAAGGCACAGGGTAATGTGAAAAAAATTACGCCATTACTCAGCATATCTGCTAACCAATTATTTTACGAAGGAAAGCCACTTTCTAGTCGGGAAATGACAACCGCTATACTGAATCGCAAAAACGCGACAAAAAAACAAAAGGATATTCTAGCCGCTCTCAAAATAGTGATGGTTGGCAAAATATTGGATAATGTTTTCTTTATCAAGGATATTGGTAAAATATTGAATGCGACTGCTATTATTGCCAAATTTCATCACAATGTGATAAATCTGCGTGAAAGCGTCATTAATGCAGACACAGGTGATGTTATGCAAGTTATCTATCTTATAGGTGCGGAATTATTGCGATCTGGAAATGAGTTCGTTAAGAATACTGGTGCCGAGATGTTGCGAAACGCTATACTAAGTTTCACGCCTGCCAAGATTGTTAAAATCATCTCTTCTGCTGGACAGGGAAGTGCTATGGCATGGGATTGGATAACCGCGCCCAGTATTATCTCTTTGCAAGCTATTCGTCAAGAAAAAGGAGGTGACGTAGCTTGTCCTAGTGAAACGGCTCCCACTTCAAAAGAGTGCATTAAATTCAGTACGCTACCCAAATTAGAAGCTGTCCGCTATTTATCTGTTAGTACATCAGAGGATATAAATGAACTCCTTGGACGATATGCTCTAGCTAGTAATTCTTCACCAAGAGAAGGAACAGGCCTTTCACGCAAATTGTTATACTCAACTCAAGTAGATAAAAACGCGAATCATTTGTTAGTCATGTCAGGCTTTGTAGCAAGTGTCGAAAATCATGCCATCTTTGCGCCCACAGATAGAGAAACTTTAAGAGCCTTGATGGCCAAAAAAGCGGTGACAGCGGATTGGCATGTTTATCGTTTTAAACAATTGCCAGACACAGAAGAGTTGCCCGTAAACCGTAATGCCAGTAATGCATTTAAGAAGAATTATTATACTTGCGAGACACATCCCGATTTTTGTGTTAAAAACACAACCACTTATAAAAAAGGGGGTAACAAGCTATTACTCAACGATTTCATGGATAGCAAACCTGAATTCGTCACTAAGGGAACTTTTTTTGCTGATAGCATCGAATACCTTGATTTTACACAAGTTTATGGTGAAGGTTTATTAACGCACCAAACGCCCGGTGTTTATAGCGACACGACTCGCTTTTATGTGGGTGAAAAAAAGGGGGATGTCTATGCAAATACCTTCAATGTGTATGTATTGCCAAACTACTTAACTCCTTATTTTAAAAAGGAGTCTGACACCTCGATAGTAGGGAGAGTAGGCAATTTAAATAGAGCGATTAAAGGGCAATCAAGGTTAGATGGGCACTTGCTTAAGTTAAAGTTGAATATATCACCTTGTTTTGCTTCTAATACGTATTGGGGTGATGAAGAACTGACAAATTCTGATGGTAAAAAATGTACCGCTTTGCCAGAAAATCCAAAAACGGGTAAACCTTATCCTGGCCTCAAGGAAAGTCCTTTCTATGTTATGATTGAAAGTGTTCTAAATGGCAAGACTCATTGGAGTGGCCCTAAAGAGATTCGTTTAGGAGATGGCAAATATACTGTGATCGGTATTCCGCGTGCCTTCCCGATAGATAACTCAACGAAAATCTATGTGTACGATGCCATTCTTGAAGCTTGGCGGAAGAAAACGGGTAGAAGCATAAAAAAGTTGTTTTCTAGATTTCCTAAGAAGATTGATCAGGAATTGATTAAACCTTTTATGTCGTTTACTTTGGATGAACTCCAAACAGAGAAAATTTCTGATATCGTTATCAAACTCTATGATAATAACGGCAGAAGAATAGAAGGCGCTAAAGTGTGCATTCTTCAGGGTAAGGATCAAACTGATTTTACCGCACCAGACAGTTGTCAAGGCGAAACTGAGGCAGATGGTTCTATTACCCTATATCAAATCACAGACGGCGATTATACTCTTTACATTGAAAAGACGGGGTATGACGTTTTTTTACAGAACATTACCATAGATGATCAAACGTCTATGCCTATGGCTTTATCGTTAATGCCAACTCAAGAAACCAATTCTTCTGTCACGATGACTACCGTTCTTGGTACTGTAAAAGATGCTGTTAGTGATGAGGCATTATTGGATGTCAGCGTTTCTGTTTACCAAAATGGTAACTTAATAACGAAATTGGCTACTGATGAGGCTGGTAATTACTCTATTGAGCTTCAAGCCAATATAGATTACGAAGTCACAATCTCAAAAGCAGGTTATCTCACGGAAACGATGAATGTCCAAACTAACACTGATACTCAGTATCATCTTGAAACTGTATTACAAATTTCTGATAAAAATGGTGGTATTGGTAATTTTTCTGGGCAAATTAAAGATGCTGATACGGGTATCGGTGTATCAGAATTATCAATTGCCTTCCGCAAAGGTATTAATGTCAAAATTGGCCCAATTGTTTATACAGCAACCACTGATTCAAAGGGTTTTTACTTTGTTAGTGATTTAGAGGCTGGGAATTATACTGGCGAAGTGACTGGAAAGTGCGAAGAAGATGAAATGATTGACGATAATACCAGAAAAAGCGACAAAGATACCCCAAAATGCTACAACATAGTCTATTTCACTGCCCTCAATATAGGTGGTGAACGAACGACGAGTAATCAAGATGCAACTGTAACTCCTGTCCTGTCAGAAGGGGAAACTAGAGTAATATTAACTTGGGGGGCATCTCCAAGGGATTTGGATAGTCACATGACAGGCCCAATCCCAGAAAGTGATGACAGGTTTCATGTCTACTACAGTAAAAAGGGTAGTCAAGATAGTTCACCCTATACTTTCTTGGATTTAGATGATACAACCAGTTATGGGCCTGAAACGACTACGATTGTAAAACAATTTGAAGGAGTCTATCGTTTCTCTGTTCTTGATTTCTTAAATAGTGCTAAAAATCCAAGTAGTGCTTTAGCAAATTCAAATGCCAAAGTAGAAGTGTATAGAGGTAGCGGTTTGGTGAGAACCTTTAATGTACCTAATACTGAGGGTACCTTATGGACCGTTTTTGAAGTGAATGGTAATGACATTACCTCTCTAAATGTCATGGAGTATGAGTCTAGTACATTGTCAAGGTTGTATTGATGGGTAAAGTCTTCGGAGTTTGATTCGGGCATCTTCGGTGGTAAAACGCCAGTCCATTTCAGTTGCAGAATCGTTGCGTTGATTGACCCAAGCGGTCACTTCTTTCTTCAAAGTTTCTTGGTCTGGAATGCGACGGTCCAAACATTGGCTACTGAGAATACTTAACTCTATTTCTGCCATATTTAACCAGCTACCATGTTTTGGTGTATAGTGAAATTCTAAACGTTCTAAAATTCGAAGTGCCTCATCTGGTTCAAAAGCCTTGTAAAGAGAGGCACCGCAATGAGTATTTAGGTTATCCATAACTAAGCTAATACGGGAAGCGTCCGGATAATAGATATCCACCAAATCACGAATTTGGTACGCCCAATCAATTGCTGTTCGTTGGTCAGTCACATCTACATGGCGCCAACCGGCC
This sequence comes from Candidatus Parabeggiatoa communis, assembly GCA_035871815.2. Classification (GTDB taxonomy): domain Bacteria; phylum Pseudomonadota; class Gammaproteobacteria; order Beggiatoales; family Beggiatoaceae; genus Parabeggiatoa; species Parabeggiatoa communis. The sequence goes on along the minus strand of JAYQWI020000516.1, from coordinate 1,128 downwards.
AAGGGGTCAAAAAATATAAATAAATTACTGACACCATTACGTTCATATTCATAATCATAACGTTCAGCTTTACCAGGTTCGGCTGGAATGGGTTGACATATCTCCTTTATTTGTTGTTTGCTAGATTCATCCATACACACAACCGGATGTGCTGGAACCATAGGTTTTTTATACACCTCAAGCACATTTTCCATATCAAAAACAAATTCGGCATTAGCTTCTGGAGGAATACACCATTCCTTCTTCTGCCAAGGTTTAATCTGGTTTTTTTTTAACACCTGACGCACCGTTTCGTGAGAAACACTATCTACATATTCCAATTCAACCATTTGGTATGCCAACAAACGCAATGTCCAACGAGCTCTTCCTTCAGGTGGTTCACTACAGGTCAAAGCAATGAGATGTGCTTCTTGTTCACCATCTAAGGTTTTATTTCTTATTTTAGTTTGTTTTGCACGATTTAATGCCGCTTCTAACCCTTCTTCAACCAAGCGTTGACGCACTCGTTCAATTGTACTAATACTTACTTCAAACGCTTGACTTATTTGGGCATCATTCCAAGCATCTCCTTCAGAACTGATATCGGCTTTAAGTAAAATCTCGGCATGTTTACGTTTATAAGCGGCGGCCTTTCCTTTGTTAATCAACTCTTTTAATTCGTTTCGTTCCTCAGAGGAAAGTTCTACAATATATTTTTTAGCCATGAATCTCCGGAAAAATAGAAAACATTCTACATTTTTTTACCCATCAAAACAATCTTGACAATGTACTAGGTGGATAACTTTCTTGAGCCTTTTTTAAGGGTTTTGCCGTACGCGACAAATAATCTTGCATAGCCTCTGCATACGCCTTTTCTTGTTGTAATGGCGTTTCAACAGGATGCTTTTCACGGGCTGGCATCGCTGCCTTAGTCATTTGAACAATGAAGTCAGTATCATCATTAAGGGGTTGTGGTTTAAGTTGTTTGAGCCAGTCAAGTAACTGCACCATCATTTTTGAACTGTCAATTTGATATTCTACATGGATGTCTTGAGGCACTTTGAGTGTTATGGTACCCATAATTAAAATTCCTTTTTAGCAATTAATCTGACTTTATTTTTTAATAATAAACGCAAAAGGCGCAAAAGG
>JAYQWI020000515.1:0-1664 GCA_035871815.2 Candidatus Parabeggiatoa communis | reverse complement strand
TTGTAACTTATCATGCAGATAACTTAATTGCTCTTCTGCTTGCAAACCTTGCAGTGCCACACGAGACACCTCCAGCTTGAGTCCTAACATCTGTTCAAGAATATGAGCAATATCAACTATCCAATCAGCATCCTCCCAATCCGTTCCCAGTTCCAAAGGTTCCGGAGCCGCAGTATCAAAAATAGCCAGCAAAGCTACTTCCTGTCCTTGTCGTTGTAACTGCTGGGACATTTCAAAAGCCACCCCACTACCAAAAGAATGACCACCTAACAGATAAGGGCCTTGAGGCTGGATAGTTTGGATTTCACGAATATAACGAGCCGCCATATCTTCAATACGAGTATCCGGTTCAGCTTCACCATCCAAACCCACCGCTTGTAAACCGTAAAAAGGCTGCTTTTGACCAAGTTGCTGGGCTAATTCCAACAAGTAGATGACATTACCACCAGCCCCGGGAACACAGAAAAAAGGCGGTTTGGAACCATGCGGTTGAATAGCAACCATTGGCGACCAAGCTGGTGAATTCTTTTGTTCACGCAGAATCGCAGCCAAACTTTCCACCGTCGGGGTTTGAAACAAAGTGGCCAGAGATAAGTGTTGTTCAAATTGCTGTTGAATATTGGCCATCAGACGAACCGCTAGCAAGGAATGTCCACCCAATTCAAAGAAGTTATCCTTAACCCCTATCGGACGAATATATCCCCAGCGTGGCCTGCACCAAAACTATTGCTATTAATCCCGCTGTGTGTGAGAGAAAAGTGGGGCGTGGTGATGGTAATGCCACCGGCGGCACCACTTCCAAAGTTTCTATTCGCAATAGAAAACATTTCACTATTAATAATCAGAGGTCGGTAAATATCTACCGATTCATTCAACCTCAGATGAATGCCATGGCCGTCAAGATCGCCCTGTGTATTGGCTTGAAGCAATGAATCATGTAGCAATAATTTGCCACCATGAATCCAGATGGCACCGGCACCTAAACCACTGACATCAAGGATTGAGTTATCGAAAATGTTGATCGTGCCTTGTTTTTCAAAATCGGTGGTGAAGGTAGAAACATTAATTTCTCCGGCTTGAGCAACACTGGCTAAGTTGACACGCCCACTGGGTATCGCCAGTTGGGTATTTTTGAGGGTCAAATCTCCGCCAACCAAAGAAAATGTTGTCGTGGGAAACAGAGATAATTGACTGTCTTCCATCGATAATACTGATGGGGAATCGCTTAAAAAACCAAACGCCTCAACCGGTGCAACCGTCAAAATACTGTCGCTTGGATTACGTGCATCAAACCGCCCATTTTCTCCCAAGCGTAAATAATCAGCAGTACTGGCATGAAAAGAACCTTGCACATCCAATTGCGCATTGGGCCCAAACATAATCCCATACGGATTCAGAAAATACATATCAGCATTAGGCATTGTAGAGCGGATTAACCCATCAATGTTTGAGGGATTGCCACCCGTGACGCGACTGATAACGTTACTGACGTTATTGGGGCCAGAAAAAGTGGCACTTTCAAGGCTATTCAAGTTAAAGTCTTGAAAGCTATGGAAAAGATTGCCGCCGTGTTGGCGGCCCAAGTCCGCCCCGATTTGATAATCGGGGCCCGGTAAATTGGCGCGGGAGCCCAAGGTGCCATCGGTGGTGATTTGGGCCGGTGT
>JAYQWI020000514.1:0-2948 GCA_035871815.2 Candidatus Parabeggiatoa communis | reverse complement strand
AGATTTTTCCTCCTTTTTTGAAAACTACCATGTTACATTAGAGCAATGGCGTAGAGTCAATCATTTTGCCACCCTACATGACAAGGAAATGTGATATTGTCAAAGTTTGGAAAACCTGATTAAACAATAATATACTTTATACCGATTTATTTAACCTAAGTCTATTAGCTTAAACATTTATAATTTATAAATTCAATGGGTTATATTTAAATCGGTATAATATATAATTGAAAACAGCAATAATTGTAAATGTATATGGGGTGTTGTCTGAGAAAACCCACCTTAAGGCGAAATACGAATTTGACACTATGTTCATATTTTTTCAGGTAAAATTAAACCCCCTATATTCACCCTAAGGTATGTTTTCCCAAACAACACGCCATATACAAAAAACACGATAAATAGTATTCGCTTTTTTTGTCTGCTTATTCTCCAACTTTCTAACGCATTCCCGGTTTATTGGCTTCTAAGTCCTCCCATTTTTGTTGGGTATCAATAAGGGTTTTTTGCAGCTGTCTTTTTAACCGGGCAGCTCTTCTTCTTTCATCAAGGCTATCAAGATGTTGTAGAGCAAAAAGACTTGCTTCACTTGTGTCTGCCGCTAATTTAGTCAAATCGGTTATGTCTTTCGCATATATTTTTGCGAGAGCTTTATGATCAGCCATACTGCCTTTACAGTCCTGAGCGGCTCGTTGATAAATCTCATAAAAAGTAGAATCCTTTTTATTGTTTGCGAAAATCTCCTGCAATCTACAAGTGGCATCTATTTTTGCCAATGATTTTAAGTAACTGGCATACGTCGAACTAATTTCAGCTACAGCCATTCCAAAGCTAGAGGCTTTAGTAATAAAGTTGTTCCATTCCTCTATTTTTTGATCTATTAATTCAGGTGTTTCATTGAAACCTGTCAACATCTCAGGAAGATCAGCAATAGAAGGCACATTAACAGAGTAATTAGCCGCATGAGTCACAACTACAAAAGGTTGTAGCGTTAAGATCACAAAGACTAGCAAAGCGAATCTTATGATGACCATATAGCCAACCGGTCCATATTTTTTCACAGTGAATTAAACTCCTTGCTTTCTTGTATGGAAATATCTGAAATAATGCTTCACTGAGTAAGAATTAAAGCTTATCATAAAGCATTATTCTTACTTCTCAAATGATTCTGGTTATTAACTATTTTTTGTTAAAAGACGTATCGTCGTTGTTAAATCTTTATTAAATTCAACAAAATTCAACAAAATTCAACAAAAATCAATTAAAAAAAATGACACTCAGAATTATTTGCACTTATTTTCAAACTCAACTCGGAATTGTTCAAAAGAACTTATTTTATTTTGAACATTATTAAGTTCTCTTTGGCAATATTCATGGGCTTTAAGCCCCATTGGACCTTGACACTCTTGTTGAACGAAAGCTTTATGTTGCTTGAGTTCCACTATGTTCTGTGCAAGTTTATTTGCAGCCTGTTGACCAACTATACATTCATAGCCTTCTTCAGTGTAAAAATCATTTATGAAGGCTTCGTTTTGCCCAATAATAAACTTAAGTCGGAGAAAAAACTTGCTTAATTTTCTGATTTTTTCTTGTTCTCTGATCTTGATTTGTAATTGGGCATCATTCTGCTCAATAGCATCAAGTCGCCTATTCAAGTTATTCAAATCAATATCAGGAAACAAAGGGCCACCGCCTTCACTCGCAGGCAATTGTGGCACTGGCGGAAATTGGAGAGGCTCTTGCGGCTGTGATTCTGTTGCCACGATGGGTACTGGTGTCACAGATGGCTGGAAATTCTCGCCTTCCACCGCCGATAAGGACAGACTGGCAGATAAGCACAAGACAAAAGGGACAACCTTTTTATATGTCATACACAACTCCTTTTATTGAAGTTCAGGGTGATAGTGAATTGATACAATTGTATCAATGTGTTTTGCTTTTCTCTGATTAGGCACAAATACTGAATCAGCTTTCTCGCTTAATAAAGACATTTTGCCATTTGAAGTAAGAACTAAAATAGGCTTAGGAGGTTTTTTGCATTGTTTAGGTAAAACGACACTGTAGGATGTTGGGGCAGTCGCCTCATTAATGAGCGCACCACTTTCATAATAATATCTAGCAAGTGAGCTAAGGCGCTCTACGAGTTGTTGAGGTGACCCATTTTTATCACGACTTTGATACCCATAAAAATCGACTTTACGGTTAAGCAAGTCTTTTGCCTTTAGCTGTCCTAATACACGCCTAAAAAATGAATAGTCATTCTCATGGTTTAGAACAAAATAATGAACAATGCAAAATGAATCAGACTTAGCTTTTTCAATAAACGTTTCAAGTATAAATTCATTACCATAAGTCGTAGAACAGGATAAATTGGGATGGTAGTATCCGACAATGAGATTGGATGTGTGATCCTGCCCCTCAACTTGTACCGTATTTTGGGTACTTTCACCACGACGAGGACAATCTAGGCTAACAGTCGATACTGCGCTTTCAATTTTGTACTTAAGATTATTAATCTTAACTCTCCCCATCTGTTGGCCACAGCCTGACAAAAAAAAGCTTAGCAACATTAATAAAATAAGTAACCGTTTTATTAAAATAGTCAACATATTCTGATTGTAACGAATTTTGGGGAGGCCCTTTTCAAATTGATGAAACGGAAGAATTAGGTTTAATCTAGTTTAATCTAAAATCATTTTTTTAGTATGGTTTTAATGTCAAGGTGTTCAATGATGAGTTGTTATATATCGACAACATTTTAGATTGCTTAATTAAAGTGGCACGCATTTGAGGCTATCCACAAAACCTGTCTATCTTGTGTTACTGATAACAGCCTCTCATTGTGAAGCGTGCCATTTAGGAAACTGTGTTTTGTTAAATTATGAGTTTTCTTTTCAATCGATGTGTTAAGTGGCAAAACACCACGGTTCCCCTTAGCCAAAAAATAG
>JAYQWI020000513.1:0-6240 GCA_035871815.2 Candidatus Parabeggiatoa communis | reverse complement strand
CCCTACAAAACCCCGCGTATTATGTGATTGTAGGGGCGAACCGACGTGTTCGCCGTGTTAATGGCATTGGGGTTAAACGTTCGGTTTTGAACAGGATGACTTCGTTTGAAGGGATTGATGGAGGCCGACAGGATTAGATTTACCAGTGATGTGGGTTAATCCTGTTTCTCCTGAAATCCGTGTTATCTGGTTCAAAATTGATTGATACCAACCATTCAACTTATTAAGGAAACCAATACCATGAAAGAAGTCGCGCCCTTACGTTACGATGTTATTTTCAAAAAGGCCTTCAGTGTTCCAGAGATATTCACCGCTTTTGTCCATGATTTTCTGGACATTGAACTTGAAATTGACACCGTCGAACAAGATAAAGTTTATGATCCACCGATAGGCAATGTCGCTGCCAAGTTTGATCTCTATGCGGAGGACAAGAAAAATCGGATCATCGTCGATATGCAGCACGTCCGTTTTCCTGATCACTATCACCGATTTTTGCACTATCACTGCGCTGCCTTATTGGAGAAAGTCGTTTATTCCAAAGATTATCACCCAAATTTGAAAGTCTTTACACTCGTTATCTTAACCTCTGGTGATAAACATAAAAAGGATATCACCATCACCGATTTTGACCCGAAGGATTTGGAAGGCAATCCCATCGGCGAAATTGACCACAAAATTATTCACATCTGCCCCAAATACCTGAATAGGAAACTCACGCCGCGCCAATACCACGAATGGATGGAAGCGATAGAAGACAGTCTGGATGGACAAGTTGATGAATCCAAATATACCCACCCTGAAATCCAACATGTTTTTGATCTGATTGAAAAAAATAAAGTCACTCCCCAAGAACGAGCAAAGATGTTCGATGAATACAGTATGGAAGCCGTGAAACAAGAAAAAATCCAGAAAATCAAGAATGAGGCTAAGGAAGAAGGTAAGGAAGAAGGGTTGAAAGAAGCTGAACAGAAGGCAAGAGCAGAGAAAGAAGAATCTGTTCGTCGCTTATTGTCTCTAGGCACTTTGACAGAAGAACAAATAGCACAAACAATGGGATTAAGTTTGGAAAGGGTGAATTCTCTCAAAGAATAGGGATATTTTCCTTATGGAAAGCCATCAAGTTAAAAATTTTAGGGAAAGGGTGGGCAACAAAAACAGGTTACCCACCCTACATGATTGATTTTAATTCAATTTTTTGTATTTGATTCGATGAGGATTATCGGCATTTGTGCCTAAACGGCGATGTCGATTAGCTTCGTAATCGGCGTAGTTGCCTTCAAACCAGACGACTTGACTGTCGCCTTCAAATGCTAAGATATGGGTGGCGATACGATCTAGGAACCAGCGATCATGTGAAATGACGACGGCACAGCCGGGAAAGGCGAGTAGGGCTTCTTCTAGGGCGCGGAGGGTTTCAATATCTAAGTCGTTTGTGGGTTCGTCTAAGAGTAAGAGATTTCCGCCGCTTTTCAGTAATTGTGCTAAATGGACGCGGTTACGTTCACCGCCTGATAAGTCTTTTACACGTTTTTGTTGATCGCCGCCTTTCAAATTGAATCGCCCGCAGTAGGCGCGAGAGGGGATTTCATATTTGCCGACGATGATGTTATCCTGGCCATCAGAGATGACTTCCCATACGGTTTTGTCGCCTTCTAGGCTGTCTCGCGATTGATCGACATAAGCGAGTTCTACGGTTGGCCCGATTCGTAATTCTCCATTATCGGGTTGTTCTTGTCCGACTATCATGCGAAATAGGGTGGTTTTGCCCGCGCCATTGGGGCCAATTATGCCCACTATGCCGCCTTTTGGTAGGTTAAAGTTGAGATTGTCTATCAATAACTGATCACCAAAACTTTTGCGGAGATTGATGGATTCTACCACTAAGTCGCCTAAGCGGGGGCCGGGTGGAATATAAATTTCTTGGGTGGCGTTGCGTTTGTCGATATCTTGGTTAGAGAGTTCTTCAAAACGGTCTAAACGGGCTTTGCTTTTGGCATGACGGCCTTTGGGATTGCTGCGTACCCATTCTAATTCGGCTTTCATGCTGCGTTGCCGCGCTGATTCTTGTTTCTCTTCCAATTCTAGGCGTTTTTCCTTTTGTTCTAGCCATGAGGAATAGTTGCCTTCCCAAGGAATGCCATGCCCGCGATCCAGTTCTAAAATCCAGCCTGCGACGTTATCTAAGAAGTAGCGATCATGGGTAATGGCGATGACGGTGCCGGGGTATTCTTGTAAAAAGCGTTCTAACCAGGCGACGGATTCGGCATCGAGGTGGTTAGTCGGTTCATCAAGTAATAACATGTCGGGTGCGGAGAGGAGTAATCGACAGAGGGCAACCCGGCGTTTTTCGCCACCTGAGAGTTTGGTGACATCAGCTTCCCAGTCTGGTAAACGTAGGGCATCTGCGGCGATTTCTAATTTTCGTTCTAATTCCCAAGCACCTGCGGCATCAATGGCATCTTGCAATTGGCCTTGTTCTTCCAGTAAGGCATTCATTTCATCATCGCTCATGGGTTCAGCGAATTTCATGCTGATGTCGTTAAAGCGATCTAACAAGGCTTTTGTTTCAGCAATACCTTCTTCAACGTTGCCGCGTACATCTTTATTGGGTTCCAATTGGGGTTCTTGGGAGAGATAACCGATGCGAATATTGGCTTGTGGACGCGCTTCGCCGTGATATTCTGTATCGATACCGGCCATGATGCGTAGTAAAGTAGATTTACCGGCACCGTTTAAACCTAATACGCCAATTTTGGCCCCTGGAAAAAAGGATAATGAAATATTTTTGAGAATTTCCCGCTTAGGTGGCACGACTTTGCCAACGCGGTTCATTGTGTAGATGAATTGAGCCATTGTGAATGATAAGTGAAAAGTTAAGTAAGTGAAAAGTAAGTGAAAAGTAAGTGAAAAGTGAAAAAGCGTCAATCCCAAAACTCTTACGGGTTTAAATCCTCTTGCTCTGACGGCTTGTGTCGTCAAGTTTTGCTTTAACCATTAAGGCTTTTCTATAAAGCCTCATTCATTTGACACGCCATTGAAAATGATCGGGTAAATTGGCACGATTATAAATATTGCTTCGCACTTTGAGAAATGTTAACTGTCTGTCTATCACCGTCATCAGAGCGAGATGGGCTTGTTTAGCTTGTTTTGTTTTTGGTAAAGGACGATCTTCTTCTAAGAATAGAATAACAGTCACCTTATTTATTTTTTTAGAAAATAGATACTTGCAAAATGCTTCAAGTTCTAAGGAAGCATGGCGATGAGCACCATAGAGACTTGCTATGGTATCTCTTACCTTTTGTGCAAACTCAATGGCCAATTCAGCACTCTTAATGCGCTTTTTATTGGCAATTCGATCACCTCGGAAGTCTTTCGCTTCAATCATAAATAATTCAGTCTCAGATAAGGCTAAAATATCGACCGCTTTAGTGCTTTGACATTTTAATGCCTTTTGTTGCTGAAAACGACATTCATCATACTTAATGACTCGCCATTCTTCTGGGAAGAAAAAGCGCAAATGCCCTTCTTGAATAACGATCATAATTGTCCCTCGCAGAACAATTGTTGCACTCTATCATCTTGTGCTAGAATCTCATCAAGTACAGTAATTGTGGCTAATTCTTCCAATAAGCCACCCTGTTCTACTTGTGCTTTTCTTGGTACTAAACTCATAAATTGAGCTGGAATATTGCCTTTTGAGATTTCTACTTGTACCGATAATTCTTTCATTAAGAAAAAACTATGCGTCGCCAAAATCACTTGCATGTCATATTTTTCAACCAGTTCAATCAGTGAAGAGGCGAGTTGAGTCAATATTTTGGCATTTAAATCCACCTCTGGTTCATCCCAAAATAAGACGTTTTTGAGTGATCCGTTAGCAGCAAGGTAAGTCAGCGTGCCTATTTTACGCAACCCTTCGGCAACGAGTGAAATTTCCATCTCCTTTTTACCGCTGGGTTTGAGATAGAAACGCCCTTCTTTTAATCTCAGTTGTCCACCCATAATCGTTTCTAGTGGCTTAATAAAGGTTGTGTACTGTTTTGCTTTTGAGCCTTTCAATAAAAAGCCACTTAAGGCTTTGCACAGATCGGGATAGGTTTCATCAACTGTTAATTCGCGATCATCATAGAGTTTGACAAAACCTGGGTAAAAAGACAACACTTCTTTGCTCGGCAAAAAAATCGGTGATGCGGACGGAAATTCAATCGGTGTTTGGAGTATTTCGACTTCTTTTTGGGTATTTGAGCTAAAAGCGAATTTTAAACGCTGATCTGTTGCTGAAAATATTTCAGCCTCAATTTGCGCTTTTTGTCGCCCACCATCACGGTGAAATAAGTGTCCTAATTTATCGGGTTTGAATATACCTACCAATTTTTCAGCAAGACGACGCTGCCACCAACTTTTACTCCCTTTTGATGATATTTTACCTGGGATATTTTGATGTTCGGCTGCGGCTTCGTACCAGATAGTGGCAACAGTATAAGCTAATTTTAGTAGGTGACTTTTACCGCTGTTATTTTCCCCTATGATCACATTTAAACCGGGTGAAAATTCAATCTCTGCATCAGAAAAAATCGTAAAATTTTTAGTTTTTAATGATTTTAACATATTGTTATTTATCGTGTTTCTGGCCTTTTTTTAATATTTTTGTACGTTTTGCGTTTTTAACGCTTTACCTCGATCACAGAGTACCACAGAGTTTCACTTCATTCCCAAGTCAAACCTCTGTGTTACTCCGTGTCACTCTGTGATCTCTGTGTTGAATTTTTTTTTAAGAACTAAACAACCCTGAAAATCCCATAAATGCGAGAGACAGTATACCGGCAATAATCAGGCTCATGGCTGTGCCTTTCATGAGATTGGGTACATTGGCTAATTCGTTTTCTTCACGCAATCCTGCCATCAATACCAGTGCTAGGGTAAATCCGCCGCCGGCACCTAGCGCAAAAATCAGGCCTTCTAATAAACTATAGCCGCGATTCGTGGCAAAAATGGCGAAGCCAAGAATCGCACAATTGGTGGTAATCAGTGGCAGGTAAATCCCTAAGCTGCGAAATAAGGTGGGACTGAATTTTTTGATCACCATTTCAACAAATTGCACGGTGCTGGCAATGACGACAATAAAGGTAATCAGGCGTAAATAGGGGGCGTATATCAGTACATAGTTGTTGAGAAACCAAGTACACAGTGCTGTAATCAGCATGACGAAGGTACTTGCCAGCCCTAATCGAAATGCGGTTTCTAGCTTACCTGAAACGCCAAAGAAGGGACAGAGTCCGAGAAAGTAAGAAAATACAAAATTGTTTACCAGTAATGCGCTGATAAAAATCCAAATGAGATTATCCATTTAAGTTTCCAGGGGAATGGTTAATGCCATATCATATCGGGCAGACACGCAGCTATGCCCCTACAAAACCATACGTATTCAATGGCTGTAGGGGCTGCCCGTTCGTGTTCGCCCAAGCTTAATTTGACGCTTCGCAGAGCATTGATGCTTTCTTTTCTTTTAACCAATTGAAAAATAATAGAATGAGGCCAAGCATAATAAAGCCGCCAGGCGGTAGGAGCATGACAACCCAGGGTTCAAAATGAGGCCCAAATAGGGAGATGCCAAATAATGAACCGTTTCCTAAAATTTCTCTGACACTGCCTAAAGTAAATAGAGCAAACAGAAAGCCTACTGCGGTACCCAGTGCATCGGAAATGGCTAAGCCCACTGGATGTTTTGAGGCAAAGGCTTCTTGGCGGCCTAATATCATGCAATTGACGACTATCAGGGGAACGAATGCGCCGAGTTCTTTATGTACTTCGGGTATCAGGGCGAGTAAGGTGTAATCTGCGACGGTTACAAATGTCGCAATAATGATGATATAACAGGAAATGCGTACCTGTTTAGGAATCCAATGCTTAAATAAGGAAACAAGGGTACTGGAACCCACTAATACAAAAAAAGTCGCGAATCCCATAGCAATGGCATTGATGGCTGAGTTGGTAACGGCCAACATGGGACACATGCCTAATACTTGAACAAAAACGGGATTCTCTTTCCAAATGCCTTTCGTAAATTCATCGTAAGCGTTTTTTGGAGGCATAATTATCAGTTATCAGTTATCAGTTATCAGTTATCAGTTATCAGTTATCAGTTATCAGTTATCATCAAAACCTTGATATTTGTTATGTTCAATTCGTTTATCTGCCCGTCATTAGTTACGCTGAACTGTACTCACTCACCTACCCATC